>DASSTH010000506.1:0-4803 GCA_035708025.1 Nakamurella sp.
CAGCACACCGAGCGGGCCGTCGAAGGCGCCGCCACCGGGTACCGAGTCCAGATGGGATCCGGTGACCACGGCGCCCGGACCTGGTGTGCCCCACCACGCCCACAGGTTGCCGTTCCGGTCAGTCTCCACGTCCAGGCCGCGTCGCTCCGCCTGCTCGGTGAACCAGGCCCGCAACTGCAGGTCGGCGTCGTCGAAGCCGTGCCGGGAGTATCCGCCGCGGCGGTGATCCCGTCCGACACCGGCCAGATCGGCCCAGGCGGCGGTGAACCGCCGGCCGTCCGGTGACGGGGCAGGCCGCCGGGTCCCCGTCACCGGCTGTTCCCGGCACTGCGGGGAGACGCGTTGCGGCACATGGGATCAGCCCGCCATCGGTACCGTCAGCCCGATGCGTTCGGCGGTCCGGTCGGCGATCGGATATCCGGCATCGACATGCCGCAGCACCCCGGTCGCCGGGTCGTTGAACAGCACCCGCTCCAGCTTCGCCGCGGCCAGCTCGGTGCCGTCGGCGACGCTCACCTGCCCGGCGTGGATGGACCGGCCGATCCCCACCCCGCCGCCGTGGTGCACCGACACCCAGGTGGCCCCGGAGGCCGCGTTGACCAGCGCGTTCAGCAGCGGCCAGTCCGCGATGGCGTCCGATCCGTCGGCCATCGACTCGGTCTCCCGGTAGGGTGACGCCACGCTGCCCGCATCCAGGTGGTCGCGGCCGATCACGATCGGCGCCGACACCTGCCCGGACGCCACCAGTTCGTTGAACCGCAGCCCGGCCAGGTGCCGCTCCCCCGCGCCCAGCCAGCAGATCCGCGCCGGCAGCCCTTGGAAGGCGATCCGCTGCGGCGCCAGGGTCATCCACCGTTGCAGGGAATCGTTGTCGGGGAACAGCTCCCGCACGGCGGCATCGGTGACGTGGATGTCGGCCGGATCGCCGGACAGCGCCGCCCAACGGAACGGGCCCTTGCCGGCGCAGAACAGCGGCCGGATGTAGGCCGGCACGAAGCCCGGGAAGTCGAAGGCCCGCTGGTAGCCGGCCAATTGCGCCTCGCCCCGGATGGAGTTGCCGTAGTCGAACACCTCCGCGCCCGCGTCGAGGAAGCCCACCATTGCGGCCACCTGCTCGGCCATGGATTCCCGTGCGCGGTCGGTGAACTCGTCCGGCTTGGCGGAGGCATAGTCGTGCCAGTCGGCGGGCTGCACGCCGATCGGCAGGTAGGCCAACGGATCGTGCGCGCTGGTCTGATCGGTGACGATGTCCACCTCGACGCCGCGCCGCAGCAGCTCGGGCACCACCTCGGCGGCGTTGCCGATCACCGCCACCGACAGGGCCCGCCGCTCCCGTTTGGCGCGCACCGCCAACTCGATCCCCTGATCCAGGTCGTCGGCGATCACGTCCAGGTAGCGGGTGTCCAGCCGGCGTTGCGCCCGGGCCCGGACGCATTCCACCACGAGCACCGCGCCACCGTTCATCGTCACCGCCAACGGCTGGGCGCCGCCCATGCCGCCCAGACCGGCGGTCAGCGTCAGCGTGCCGGCCAGCGTGCCGCCACTGTGTGCAGGTCCGCCCGCGGCGGCCAGCTTGTCCGCCACGGCGGCGAAGGTCTCGTAGGTGCCCTGCACGATGCCCTGACTGCCGATGTAGATCCACGAGCCGGCCGTCATCTGCCCGTACATGGTCAGTCCCAGCGCCTCCAACCGGCGGAATTCCGGCCAGCTCGCCCAGTCCGGCACCAGGTGGGAGTTGGCGATCAGCACGCGCGGCGCCCACTCGTGCGTGCGCAGCACGCCCACCGGACGACCGGACTGCACCAGCATCGTCTCGTCCGGGCCGAGTTCGGTCAGCGTCCGGCACATCGCGTCGAAGGATGCCCAGTCCCGCGCGGCTCGGCCGGATCCGCCGTACACCACCAGGTTGTCCGGGTCCTCGGCGACCTCCGGGTCCAGGTTGTTGCACAGCATCCGCAGGGGCGCCTCGGTGGCCCAGGATCGGGCGGTCAACGCCGTGCCGCGCGCAGCGCGCACCGGACGAGGGCCTGATGGCTGGGCGTTCATCCCACTGTCTCCGTTCCAGTCCTGACCACCGCGCCGGAGGTCACCAGTGACAGCACGGCGTCGATCTCGGCCGCC
The DNA here is from genome assembly GCA_035708025.1 of Nakamurella sp. Taxonomy (GTDB): domain Bacteria; phylum Actinomycetota; class Actinomycetes; order Mycobacteriales; family Nakamurellaceae; genus Nakamurella. Next base: position 2,122 of record DASSTH010000506.1, read on the forward strand.
AGGTGCCGGTCCGGGCCGGGACCGGGCACCACGGTGCGTACCAGGTCACGCACCGCCCCGGTGGCCAGCCCCGGTTGCAGCGGCGCCCGCAGGTCCAGACCCCGTGCCGCGGTGAGGATCTCGATCGCCAGCACCCGGGCCAGCCCGTCCGCGGAGCGGCGCAGCTTGCGGGCGGCATGCCAGCCCATGGATACGTGGTCCTCCTGCATCGCCGACGACGGGATGGAGTCCACCGAGGCCGGCACCGCCAGCCGCTTGAGCTCGGACACGATCCCGGCCTGGGTGTACTGCGCGATCATGTGGCCCGAGTCCACCCCGACCTCGTGCGCCAGGAAGGGCGGTAGGCCGTGCGAGCGGGCCGGATCCAGCAGCCGGTCGGTGCGGCGTTCGGAGATGGACGCCACGTCGGCGACGCTGATCGCCAGGAAGTCCAGCACGGCGGCGACGGGTGCGCCGTGGAAGTTGCCGTTGGACTCCACCCGGCCGTCCGGCAGCACCACCGGATTGTCGATCGCGCTGGCCAGTTCCCGGTCGGCCACCGTCGCGGCGTGTGCCACGGTGTCCCGGGCGGCGCCGTGCACCGCCGGGGCGCAGCGCAGCGAGTAGGCGTCCTGCACCCGGACGTCCTCCGGGCCGGCGTGCGAGGCCACGATCGGCGACCCGGCCAGCAGCGCGGCCATCCGCGCGGCGCTGCTGGCCTGCCCCGGGTGGGGGCGCAGCGCCGCCAGATCGGCGGCGAACACCCGGTCGGTGCCGAGCAGCGCCTCCACACTCATGGCGGCCGCGACATCCGCGGCGTCCAGCAGGTTCGCCAGGTCCGCCAGCGCCAGCACCAGCATGCCGAGCATGCCGTCGGTGCCGTTGATCAGCGCCAGCCCCTCCTTCTCGGCCAGCACCACCGGAGTCAGGGCCGCCGCGGCCAGCGCGTCACCGGCGGGCCGGCGCAGCCCCCGGGCGTCGGTCACCTCGCCCTCGCCGGTGAGGGCGAGTGCGACCGCGGCCAGCGGTGCCAGGTCGCCGGAGCAGCCGAGCGATCCGTATTCGGCGACGATCGGCGTGATGCCGGCGTTGAGCATCCCGGCCAGCGCCTGCGCGGTGCGCGGCCGGATGCCGGTGCGCCCGGTCGCCAGGGTGGACAGCCGGAGCAGCATCATGGCCCGCACCACCTCGGTCTCCACCGGAGCACCGCTGCCGGCCGTGTGCGACCGGATCAACGAGGCCTGTAGGTCGGCGCGGCGATCGGGCGGGATCCGGGTGGTGGCCAGCGCGCCGAAGCCGGTGGAGATGCCGTAGTGCGGCGCGACGTCGGCGGCCAGCGCGTCCACCACCGACCGGGATTCGGCCATCGCCGCCAGCGCATCCTCGGCCAGTGCCACCGGCACTCCGTGCCGGGCTACCGAGACCACCGCGTCGGCCGCGACCGGCCCGCACCCCACCAGCACCGCCCCGGTGGGCCGGGCGGCGGACCACCGTGTCACCTGGGGCGTGGCGTCGGCGGTGGGCGGCTGCGCGGTCACGTCCTCATTGCATCCCGCCATTCGGCTGGATGGCGAGCCCCCGGACAGTGCTTCTGTCCGGTATACCGGACAGGTGCCGCTCCCCCGGTCGCCCAGCCCTGCGTCACCGCCACCGTCGCCACCGCCAGCGCCGCCGCCGGAGCCGGAGCCGGAGCCGGGGCCGGGACCGGGGCCGGGGCAGAAGGGTGCATCCCGGCCGGCCGGTCGCCGGCCGCCGGTGCCGGCGTTGCGCCGAGGCCTGCGGGTGCTCCAGGCGCTGGCCGGCCGGCCCGGTCCCGTGTCGGCCGCGGCGCTGGCGAGGGACCTGGGCCTGCCGCGTTCCACGGTGTACGAGCTGCTGTCCGAACTGGCCGCGGCGGGATTCGCCGTGCACCTGCCGGACACCCGACGGTGGGGCCTGGGCCTGGCGGCCTTCGAGGTGGGCAGCGCCTTCCTGCGCGGGCAGCCGCTGGAGCGCCTGGCCGGTCCGGTACTCGCCCGGCTGTCGGCCGCCACCGCCGCCACCGCCCACCTGGGGGTGCTGCACGGCGCGCAGACGCTGTACCTGGCCAAGGAGCGCCCGCTGCGCGGGCCGTCGCTGGTGACGGAGGTGGGCGTCCGGCTGCCGGCGGCGCTGACCGCGACCGGCCTGTCCATGCTGGCCGCGCTGCCCGCCGCGCAGGTGCGGACCCTGTTCCCGGATCCCGGTGCTTTCGTGATCCGCACCGGACGCGGGGTGCGCACCCTGCCGGAGTTGCGCGATCGGCTGGCCGCCATCCGGCGCCGGGGCTGGGCGGTGGAGGACGGCGAGGTGTCGCCGGACACGGCCTCGATCGCCGCGCCGGTGTTCGACCACAACGGCATGCCGATCGCCGCCATCGGGGTCACCGTGCCGCACCGCTGCCCGGCCGGCCCCGCGGATCCGGCCGGGTGCGGGCTGGATCTGGCCGGGTTCGCCACGGTGGTGCGGTCGGCTACGGCGGGTCTCACCGCGGCGATCGGCGGCCGTGGCCCGCGATGACCCGGCGTCGCCGGCCGGAGTGCGCGAAGGCCCGGCGCCACCCCGCGACCATCCGGGCCGCGTCCGGAACGGGCACCGCCGCCAGGTCAGCCCGCCCAGGTTCAGCCTGCCGCCGGGTTCAGCCCGCCGGGGACACACCGGCCGCGTCGGCCACCCGGTTGATCC
>DASSTH010000507.1:0-5470 GCA_035708025.1 Nakamurella sp.
CCGGAGGCGATGGCGTAGCCGAACGCCACGGTGCCGGTGCCACCCGCGGAAACGGACCCGCGGGCCTCGAGCATGCCGGGCGCGCCACCGACCGTCCAGTCACCGGTGACCGGAACCAGGCCCTGCACCGCACTGGCCGAACCGTCCACCGCGGTGCCGATCCGGCGGGCCCCGTCGAACTCGATCCGGTTGTCCGCGGTGGGGGAGAACGGGCTGGCCCACGGCTGCTCGATCTGCCCCACCCAGGGGTGACCGGCGTGCGTCACCGCCGATTCGATGCGCAGCCCCATCGTCACGTCCCGGTCGCGATCGGCCAGGTTGGTGATGTCGATCCGGACCACCACCGCGGCGGCGCCGGGCGGGCAGGCGGTGACGGTGTCCACGCGCCAGCCGTCGATCACGGTGCTGCGCCGCACCTGGTCGGGCCGCCAGGTGCACTCCACGGCGGCGCCGAACGACCGGGCCAGCCGGCCGTCCAGGAACAGCTGACCGGTGACGGTGTCCCCGGTGGAGACCGGCGGAACGTTCAGGCTGCGCACCGCGACCACGTCGTGATCCACCTGTACCACGGCCAGATGGTTGGTCAGACCCGGAGGGTTGACCATGTCGTCGAACCGATCGATCACTGCGGCGCTGGTGAAGTCGTCGACGGTGGGGATCAGCGGCTCGGCCATCAACCATTCCTCCCGGGCACCGGAGCGTCATGCAGGACGGTCGCCAGCCAGCCGGCCAGCGCGGCCTCGTCGAAGGCTTCACCGCCCTCGTGGGCGTTGAAGGTCCGCACCACGACCTCCGGAGGCATCGCCATGTTGTTGATCGCGCCGTAGATGCCGGACGGCGGGCACACCGGGTCCATCAGCCCGACGCTGATCCAGGTCGGGCAGCCGATCCACGGTGCCAGCAGCGCACAGTCGATGTACGCCAAGGTGTCCAGCGCCGCCAAACCCGGCTGCCGGCGGGTGGCGAGGTAGGCGACCAGCTCGCGGTAGGGACCCTCCGAACTGACCATGGCGCTGCGGTCGATGCCGCACAGGAACGGTGTGCGGGCGGCGCAGGCCGCAACCTCGGGCACCAACGCGGCGGCGGCCAGCGCCATCGCCCCGCCCTGGCTGTGCCCCCACACCGCGACGCGGTCCGGGTTCACTCCGGGCAGCGCCCGCGCCGCGTCGACGGCCCGCGCGGCGTCGGCGAAGACCCGTCGGTAGTACAGGTTCTCGGGCGCATCCACACCGCGGGTGAGGAATCCGGGAGCGGCCGGACCACTGCCGTGCGGATCGGGCGTGTCACCGGTCTGCCACAGGCCGCCCTGGCCGCGGGTGTCCACCACGAACTGGTGGTAGCCATGCGCGGCCCACACCAGCCGCTCGTGCGGCAGGCCGCGGCCGCCGCCGTAGCCCAGGTACTCCACCACCGCCGGGCGGTCGCCGGCAGCGCCTGCGGGCCGGATCCACCAGGCGCGCACCGGCTCTCCGGCGAATCCGGGGAAGGTGACGTCTGCGATGTGGAAGGCGACCACGGCGGTGGGCGCCGGTTGCACCTGCACCGGAAAGGCCCGGGCGCGGGCGTCCGCCAGGGTGTCGGCCCAGAAGGCCCGCAGGTCCTGCGGGGCGGCACGTGGGTACCGGTAGGTCCGCAGTTCCTCCAGCGGCAGGTCGGTCAGCGGCATCAGGAACCTGGCCTCTCGTCACCGGCCATCGGGTGGCCACGGAAGGACCGCTGGGCCCGGTACGCGCGCTCCAGTGCCTCCGGCACGCCGGCCGCCGCCGGGTCGGCGAATTCGGTGTTGGGCAGCAACGGGTACCAGTCCGGGCGGCCGGGATCGCGGTCGTAGGGGTAGTCGCCGAGTTCGGCGTACAGCTCGGCGTACTCGGCGAGCTTGTCGCGGTCCAGTTGCACGCCGAGGCCGGGCCCGGTGGGGACGTCGATCGCTCCGTCCCGGTAGCGCATCTTGCCGCCGGCGATGACGTCGTCGGTCAGGTGGTGGTAGTGCGCGTCGGCGGCGAACGAGAGATTGGGCAGCACCGCCCCGAGGTGCAGCATGGTGGCCAGCTGGATGCCCAGCTCGCCGGAGGAGTGCACGGCCACCCCGAGCTGGAACGTCTCGCACACCGCGGCCGCGCGCTGGCAGGGCCTGATGCCACCCCAGAACGTGGTGTCCAGCAGGATCACGTCCACCGCGGGATCCAGCACGTTGGCGGCCAGCTGCTCGAAGTTGACCACCACCGTGTTGGTGGCCAACGGGATCCGGGTGTTGGCCCGCACCCGGCGTAGTCCGTTCAACCCCCAGGTGGGGTCCTCCAGGTAGTCGTTGGTCAGGTCCTGCACGGCGGTGGCGAACTCGATCGCGCTCTCCACGCTCAGCGCGCCGTTCGGGTCGTAGCGCAGCCGGTCGCCGGGCAGCGCCTCGGCCAGCGCCCGGTAGCAGTCGATCTCGTACCGGGTGGGGAACACCCCACTCTTCAGCTTGTGCACGGAGAACCCGTAGCGGCGCTTGAGGTCCAGGGCGTACTGCACGAGCTGATCCACGGTCCGCACCTCCCCGGCACCGTCGATCCCCGGGTAGCGGAAGAACAGGTAGGAGGCGAACGGCACCCGGTCGCGCACCCGGCCGCCCAGCAGGTCGTGCACCGGCATGCCGGTCCGCTTGCCCACCAGGTCAAGGCAGGCGAATTCGATGGCGGCCAGCAACTGGGTGCGGTTGTTGTACAGGCTGGCGGTGGGATTGGCGATCATGAACCGCAGCGCCTCGGTGCGCGCCGGGTCGTGACCCACCAGGTACGGGCGCAAGGCCCGCACCGCCTGCTCCGCGCTGGCCCCGCCGCCACCCAGTTCGCCCAGCCCGATCAGCCCGTCACCGGTCTCCACCTCGACGACGGTGCGCACGAACCGTCCCCAGTGCGCACCGTTGCTGTGCCGCAGCGGCGCCTGCAACGGCACCGTGACGGTGGTGGCGCGCACGTCGACGATGCGGCCGTCGTTGCCGACCATGGCGTTCCTCCTCCTTCAGAACTGGCCGAGCGCCATGCCGCGGGTGAACGTCCGCTGGGTGAGCAGGAACAGCACGACGGTGGGTAGCGACACCAGCAGCCCACCGGCGAGCACCACCTGCATCGTGGAGCCGCCGTAGGTGCTCTGCATCGCCACCAGCGCCGTCATCACGGGTCGCACGTCGTTCGAGCGGGTCAGCGTCAGGCCGATCAACAGATCGTTCCAGATCAGCGTGGCCTGCAGGATGAACACCGCCAGCAACGCGCTCACCGACATCGGCAGGTAGATGCGGGCGAAGGTGCGCAGGCTGCCGGCGCCGTCCACGGTCGCCGCCTCGAACACCTCACGGGCGATGCCGGTGAAGAAGTTTCTCATCACGAACGCCGCGAACGGGATGGTCAGCACGGTGTAGACGACGATCATCCCGATCCGGCTGTCGTACAGGCCGAACTTCACGTAGCCGCGGAACAATGGCATCAGGATCATCTGCACCGGGATCACGGTCGCGGAGAAGATCACCACGAACCAGGCGAAGCCGTGCCGCAGTCGCAGCGCGACGATGGCGAACCCGACGCCGGAGCCGACCAGTACGGCGATCGCGGGCGAGACCAGACTGTAGATCGCGGTGGACACCACCCCGTCCGCCAGGTTGCCCTTCTGCCAGGCGGCCGCGATGTTGCTCCACAGCCCGCCGAGCCCGACCGGCTGCCAGACGTCGATGAAGCCGTACTGGTCGTCGGTCTTGGCCGCATTGGCCAGCAGCAAGTAGACCGGGATGAGCCAGAAGACACCGAGCACGATCAGCACCGCGCGTCGCACGATGCCGCCGGCGGTCAGCGGCCGCCGGGCCGGGCGGTCCGGCCGCCGGGGCGTGGCGGCGGTGCCGGCGGGAACGTCCAGCAGCCGGTCCGGGACGGTGGCACGACCGGGCATGTCAGTACACCGCCTTGGACTCGGACAACTGGCGGCGCAGGTACAGGCCGGCGGCCACCACGGTGACCACGGTGAGGAAGACGGCGATCGCGGCGCCGAGCCCCCACTGGTTCTCCTGGAACGTCGCCTTCCACATCCGCAGCGCCAGCGTCTCGGACTGCTTGCCCGGCCCGCCCTTGGTCATCGCCCACACCACGTCGAAGGTCTTCAGGCTGCCCACGATGGCCAGCCCGACCACCACCGTGGTCAGCGGCCGCAGCATCGGCCAGTAGATGTGCCGGAACAGGGCCCAACCGGAGGCGCCGTCGATCCGGGCGGCCTCCACCGGGCCGGGCGGGATGGACGCCAGGCCGATCCCGAACAGCAGCGCGTTCACCCCCGCGCCCTGCCACGTGGTGGCCACGATCATCACCCAGGTGTTCAGCGGCGAGTCCAGCAGCCACCGCAGGTCCTGGCCGGGCAGGTGCAGCGCCGTCACCGCCTCCGTGAGGGCACCGCCGGACTGCAGGATGAACGTCCAGATGATGCCGACCGCGACGCCGGAGATGGCGTACGGCAACAGGAACGGCAGCCGGTACCAGAACGAGCCGGGCAGCCCGTGCGCGAGCAGCGCGATCACCAGACCGAGCCCGACCGGCAGCGCGATGGTGCCCACCACCCAGTACAGCGTGTTGACCATCGCGTTGATCAGATCGGGGTTGGCGAACATGTCCTGGTAGTTCTGGATGCCGACCCAGGTCATGGGGCCGACGCCGGAGTACTTGGTGAAGCTCAGGTACCCGGTCCACACGAACGGCAGGTACAGCACCAACGCGACCAGCAGCAAGGCCGGCGTCGCGAAACCGGCGGCCTGCCAGGCATACCGGTTCGTGGACCGCCTGGCCACCGGCGTGCGCGGCGACGACGGTGTGATCAGGGCAGTTGCCACCACACGTTCCCTTCCGCTCGCCAGGGGGCCGGCCCCGCGGCCGAACTCCGCGGGGCCGGCACCGACGTCACTGCCCGCCCGTCACTGCTCCGACCAGTACTTGTCCGCCGCCTGCTGGATCTTGGTCAGCATCGGCATCGGATCCGCGGTCGGGTTGGTGACGAACTCGCCGAAGGCCGGCGACGCGACGGTGTAGATCGGGTTCGGGGTGGCTTCCAGCCAGCGCTTCTGGATCTGCCAGTCGGCCTGGCCGGCCAGCAGCGCGGACAGCGCCGGGTCGGCGGCCTTGACCTTGGGGTTGAAGGACACATCGCCCCGCTTGTCCGACCAGGCCTGCTGGGCGTCCTGGCCCATCCACCAGGCGCTGTAGTCCAGCGCGGCCTTCTCGTTGGCCGATCCCGCGCCCACGCACAGCGGACCGGTCTCCAGCACCATTTGCTGCTTGCTCACGTCCGGACTGACATTGGGCAGCACGAACACCCCGTAGTCCTCGTCCGACTTCATGCCGATACTGGTGAGCTGACCGGTGAAGAAGGTGCCGAAGTACTCCATGGCCACCTTGCCGGTCTTCAGCAGCGTCTGCGGGTCGGTCTGCACGCCCGGATCGATGAAGTACTTCTT
>DASSTH010000508.1:0-3437 GCA_035708025.1 Nakamurella sp.
ACCGTCCCACTCCTGGCCGACGCCCGGCAGGTAGCCCGGGACGTCCACGATCACCAGCAGCGGGATCCCGAAGGCGTCACACAGCCGGACGAACCGGCTGGCCTTCTCCGCGGAGGTCGAGTCCAGGCAGCCGCCCAGCCGTAGCGGGTTGTTGGCCACCACGCCGACGCTGCGGCCACCGAGCCGGCCGAGCCCGATGACGATGTTCGGCGCCCAACGGGCCTGCAGCTCCTCCATCGGCCCGTCCAGGATCCGATCGATGAGCGGCTTGACGTTGTACGCCCGCTGCTTCTCGGCGGGCAGCACACCGGCCAGCTCCGGGTCGTCCGGCAGCCCGGCGACCCCGGAGATGCCCGGCCGGGAGAACAGCGAGGTCACCCGGCGAGCCCGGGCGAACGCGTCCGCCTCCGAGTCGGCCACGATGTGCACCACGCCGGACTTGCGGCCATGGGTGCCCGGTCCGCCGAGCGACTCCATGTCGATCTGCTCGCCGGTCACGGACTTGACCACGTCGGGACCGGTGACGAACACCCGGCCCTCCGGCGCCATGATCACGATGTCGGTCAGCGCCGGGCCGTAGGCGGCACCGCCCGCGGCCGGCCCCAACACCACCGAGATCTGCGGCACCCGGCCGGAGGCCCGGACCATCGCGGCGAACATGTTGCCGACGCCGTCCAGTGACGCGGCGCCCTCCTGCAGGCGGGCGCCGCCGCAGTGGAACAGCCCGATCACCGGGATGCGCTCGCGGATCGCGGTGTCGATGGCATCGACGATGTGCCGGCAGCCCTCGAAGCCCATGGCGCCGCCCTGCCGGGTCGCGTCCGTGCAGTAGGCGATCACCTTGGCGCCGTCGATGCGGCCCCGCACCGCCTGCACGCCGGAGGTGTCGGCGTTGTGCAGCGGCAGCACGCTCCCGGGGTCGAGCAGCGCGGCGAGCCGGACCTCCGGTTCCCGCGGGTCGATCCGGCGCGGCCCGGGCTGCGGGGCGGTGCCGTCGGAGCCGGGTGGGGTCGCGGTGGCGGGGCTCGAGTCCGGGGTCGCACCCGACGGGTCCTGGGTGGCGCCAGCGGCGCGCGCTGCGGCTGTCATCGTTGCCTCAGGCCTTGGTGAAGGTCAGCGCGACGTTGTGCCCGCCGAAGCCGAACGAGTCGTTCACCGCCGCGGTCAGCTCGACGTGTCGGTTCTCGGTGGCCACGTCCAACTCGATCTCCGGATCCAGGTTGTCCAGGTTCCGGGTGGCCGGCACGATGCCGTCGCGCACCGACAGCACGGTCGCGATGGCCTCCACCGCACCGGCCGCGCCCAGCAGGTGGCCGGTCATCGACTTGGTGGCCGTCACCACCGGGTGGTCGCCGAGCGCCCGGCGGATGGTCTTGGACTCGGCCAGGTCGCCGACCGGGGTGGAGGTGGCATGCGCGTTGACGTGCCCGATGTCCTGTGCAGACAGGCCCGCGCTGCGCAGCGACTTGGTGATCGCGCGGGCGCCGCCCTCGCCCTCCGGCTCGCCGGCGGTGATGTGGTAGGCGTCGTTGGACATGCCGACCCCGGCCAGCACGCCGTAGATCTTGGCGCCGCGGGCCCTGGCGTCCTGCTCCCGCTCCAGCACCATGATCCCGGCACCCTCGCCCAGGATGAACCCGTCCCGGTCCGCGTCGAACGGGCGGGAGGCGCGCCGCGGATCGTCGTTGCGGGTGGACATGGCCCGCATCTGGGAGAACCCGGCGATGGGCAGCGCGGTGATGCACGCCTCGGCGCCGCCGGCGATGGCGACGTCGATCTCGCCGTCCCGGATCATCTTGTACGCCCAGGCCATCGCCTCGGCGCCGGATGCGCACGCCGACACGGGGGCGTGCACCCCGCCGCGGGCCTTCGCCCACAGCCCGACCGCGGCGGCCGGGCCGTTGGGCATCAACATCGGGATGGTCAGCACGGCGACCTTGCGCAGTCCCTCGGTCTCCAGCAGGTCGTCCTGGCCCAGCAGGGTCAGCGCCCCGCCGATGCCGGTGCCGACCACCGCGCCCAGGCGCTCCGGGTCGATGTCCGGTTCGCCGGCGTCGGCCCACGCTTCCCGCGCGGCGACCAGGGCGACCTGCTGGCAGCGGTCCAGTCGACGGGCCTCCACTCTGGGCAGAACCTCGGCGGGGTCGACGGCCAGCGGTGCGTGGATGCGCACCGGCAGCTCGAACTTCTCGACCCACGGTTCGGTCAGCGCGGTGACGCCGATCGTGCCGTCGAGCATGCCCTGCCACGTGTCGGCGGCGGTGCCGCCCAGCGGGGTGGTGGCACCGATGCCGGTGACCACGACTCTCGTTTCTGTTGACATGAGCCCTGCCTGGTTCTGCTGGTGGATGGTGCCTGCGCGGCCCGGTCCCCGTTGCGTCCTGCAGAGTGCGCGTTATTACGCGCGATCTGCAGGACGCAACGAGGACGTCGCGTCAGGACTGGTTGCGTTCGATGTAGCCGACCGCGTCGCCGACGGTCTTGAGGTTGGCCAGCTCGTCGTCCGGGATCTTGACGCCGAACTTGTCCTCCGCCTGCACGGCGATCTCCACCATGGACAGCGAATCGATGTCCAGGTCGTCGGTGAAGGACTTGTCGGCGGTGACATCGGTGGCGCTGACTCCGGCGACCTCCTCGACGATCTCGGCGAGGCCGGCGAGGATCTCCTCAGAGCTGCTCACGGGTGTTTCCTTTCGACTGGGGCTGACCGCCGCGGCCCTGCGCCGGACGGGGGACAACGTCCCGGGGCGATTCTGCCCTAGCGGCACCCGGCGCCCGGTCGTTGACGCCGCCGCGGGCTGTGCTCGACCGGGGCCGCTGGTTCACGGGCACACGAACACCTGGGCCGCGTAGGTCAGGCCGGCTCCGAAACCCACCGCCAGCACCACGTCGCCGGACCGGGCCTGGCCGTCGGCGCGCATCCGGTCCAATGCGATGGGCACCGATGCCGACGAGGTGTTGCCGGTGGTGACGATGTCCCTGGCCACCCGGAGGTCGGGCCGGGCACCCTCGGCGATCAGCCGCTTGGCCACCGCATCCACGATCCGCAGGTTCGCCTGGTGGCAGGCCAGCACGTCGATGTCGGACAGGGCGACTCCGGCCAGCTCCGCGGCGCGGACGGCCACCGGGGCGATCTGCGTGGTGGCCCACCGGAATACGGTCTGGCCCTCCTGGAAGATGTAGGAGTTGCGGTCCGCGATGTAGATGGTCCTGGTCTGGTCCTCGTCACTGCCCCAGGAGACCGGGCCGATGTGCTCGGTCTCGGCCGCGGTGACGACGGCCGCGCCGGCGCCGTCCGCGAAGATGATCGCGTTGGCCCGGTCCGTCGGGTCGATCCAGGAGGTCAGCCGCTCGGCGCCGACCAGCAGCACGGTTCGCGAGTTCCCGGCGCGCACCGCCTGGGACGCGATGGCGAGCCCGTAGCAGAACCCGGCGCA
>DASSTH010000509.1:0-8728 GCA_035708025.1 Nakamurella sp.
CCGGGACATGGCCCGGGTGCCCAGCGCGATCTGGGTGGTGGACACCAAGAAGGAGCACATCGCCGTCGGTGAGGCCCGCAAGCTGGGCATCCCGGTGGTCGCGGTGCTGGACACCAACTGCGACCCGGACGAGGTCGACTACCCCCTGCCGGGCAACGACGACGCCATCCGCTCCGCCGCGCTGCTGACCAAGGTGGTGGCCGAGGCGGTCGCCGAGGGCCTGCTGGCCCGCTCCGGCGGCGCCGCGGTGGCCGCCGGCGAGGAGCCACTGGCCGAGTGGGAGCGCGAGTTGCTGGCCGCGCACGAGGCGTCCCAGGCGGCCGAGAACGGCACCGCACCGCAGGACGCCGACACGGCCGCGCCGACCGCCGCCCCGACCGCCGGGGCGGCGCAACCCGCCGACGCGGGCCTGCCCGCCGAGGCGCAGCCCGCCGACGCGGCCCTGCCCGCCGAGGTCAGCCCGGATGCGGTCGCCGAGACCGAGTCCGCCGCTCGCGGCCTGGCCGAGCTGGCCGGCGATGCGGCGGCCGGCATCGACGAGGTGGTCGCGAACGAGCAGACCGGCGGCACCACCGACTCCGACGTCGCCGCCGAGCGCTGACACCGACGATCCGTCCGGCGCCGGCCGGGCCGTGCCCCGATGTGGGTCCGCGGCCTGGCCGGAGCCCACGGCGGGCGTGCGCCCGGCTCCGGCCGGGAGCGCGGGTGCCCGCCGCACCGAACCTGAGAACACGAGAGTGAGGACTGCTGCAACCATGGCGAACTTCTCCGCCGCCGACGTGAAGCGGCTCCGGGACCTGACCGGTGCCGGGATGATGGACTGCAAGAAGGCCCTGGACGAGGCCGAGGCCGACTTCGACAAGGCGCAGGAGATCCTGCGCGTCAAGGGCGTGAAGGACGCCGGCAAGCGCGCCGAGCGGACCACGGCCGAGGGCATGGTCGCCGCCAGCGGCGACGCGATGATCGAGCTGAACTCCGAGACCGACTTCGTGGCCAAGAACGCCGAGTTCCAGGCGTTGGCCGGCAAGATCGCCGATGCCGCCGCGAGCAGTGACGGCACGCTGGACGGCGTGCTGGGGGCATCCTTGGACGGCGGCACCGTCGCGGACGCGATCACCGCGCTGTCCGGCAAGATCGGCGAGAAGCTGGTGCTGAACCGGGTGGCCAAGCTGGCCGGTCCCACCGCGGTGTACCTGCACCGCCGTTCCGCCGACCTGCCGCCGGCCATCGGCGTGCTGGTCTCCTACTCCGGTGACGGGGCCGGCGCGGCCGAGGCCGCCCGCGGCGCCGCGATGCAGATCTCCGCGCTGCGGGCCCGCTACGTCAACCGCGCCGACGTGCCGGCCGACGTGGTGGAGTCCGAGAAGCGGATCGCCGAGGAGATCGCGCGCAACGAGGGCAAGCCGGAGGCGGCCCTGGCCAAGATCGTCGAGGGCCGGCTGAACGGCTTCTTCAAGGAGGCCGTGCTCACCGAGCAGGCCTCCGTGCGGGACAGCAAGAAGACCGTCGGCGCGCTGCTGGCGGAGGCCGGCGTCACCATCACCGGCTTCGCCCGGTTCGAGGTGGGTACCGCCTGATCGGAACCGGCTGGGTCGGCGGGTGCATGCCACCCGACCCGGCCCGATCGGGGACAATCGGCCGGCAGGCCCGTGACGAGAGGTGAGCAGATGGCTGAGCACATGACCGCAGCTGCACATCCCACGGCGGCCACCGTGCCCAGCCAGTCCCCGGGGCCGATCACCGAGCCCGGCGCGCCGGCCGGCCCGGAGGTCGGCGCGGAGGCGGACGGGTACCCCGTCACCGCCGAGGTGCGGTCCGACGGCGGGCGGCCGTCCGGGGCACCGGCGCGCCAGCGGCTCACCCGGGTGCTGCTCAAGCTCGGTGGCGAGATGTTCGGCGGCGGCGGGGTCGGCATCGACCCGGACGTGGTGTCCGCGGTGGCGCGGCAGATCGCCGAGGTGGTGCGCTCCGGGGTGCAGGTCGCCGTGGTGATCGGCGGCGGCAACTTCTTCCGTGGCGCGCAGCTGCAACAGCGCGGCATGGACCGCTCTCGCGGCGACTACATGGGCATGCTGGGCACGGTGATGAACTGCCTGGCGCTGCAGGACTTCCTGGAGCGCGAACAGCACGTGGACACCCGGGTACAGACGGCCATCACCATGGGGCAGGTCGCCGAGCCGTACATCCCGCGGCGGGCCATCCGGCACCTGGAGAAGGGCCGGGTGGTGATCTTCGGCGCCGGGGTCGGCATGCCGTACTTCTCCACCGACACCACCGCCGCGCAGCGCGCCCTGGAGGCGGACGCGCAGGCGGTGCTGCTGGCCAAGGCGGTGGACGGCGTATTCGACGCCGACCCGCGGCTGGTGCCGGATGCGACAATGTTCACCGAGATCACCCACCGCGAAGTGCTCGAGCGCGGCCTGCAGGTGGCCGATGCGACCGCGTTCAGCCTGTGCATGGACAACCGGATGCCGATCATCGTGTTCAACCTGCTCACCGAGGGCAACATCGCCCGGGCGGTGGCCGGCGAGCCGGTGGGCACCCTGGTCTACACCCCCGACTGATCGGACGGCCACCGTCCACCGGCACCGATAGCACCCATCGCCCACTCGAAAGGCACAGCTGATGATCGACGAAACGCTCTTCGAGGCCGAGGAGAAGATGGAGAAGGCGGTCTCGGTGGTCAAGGAGGACCTGGCCACGCTGCGCACCGGGCGGGCCACCGCCCACACCTTCTCCCGCATCATGATCGACTACTACGGCGCGCCGACCCCGCTGCCGCAGATGGCCACCATCAACACCCCCGAGGCGCGGATGGCAGTGATCAAGCCGTACGACGCCACCCAGATGCACGCGGTGGAGAAGGCGATCCGGGACTCCGACCTGGGCGTCAACCCCTCCACCGACGGCACGGTGATCCGGGTGGTGTTCCCCCAGTTGACCGAGGAGCGCCGCCGGGAGCTGGGCAAGGTGGCCCGGTCCAAGGGCGAGGACGCCAAGGTCGCCATCCGCAACGTGCGCCGCAAGGCCAAGGAGGAGCTGGACCGGATGGCCAAGGACGGCGACGTCGGCGAGGACGACGTGACCCGCGCCGAGCGGGAGCTGCAGGCCGTCACCGACCGGTACACCGGCCAGGTGGACGAGCTGGTCAAGAACAAGGAAGCCGAGCTGCTCGAGGTCTGATGCGGCCTCGCAGCTCAGCTCGCCCAGGATCCGGACGGTGACGCAGCGGCAGGGACCGGCCCTCGGTCCGGAGCCGGGACCGGTGCCCACGCCAGCCCCGGCGCCCCCGGCGGGCGGGGATGCTCCGTCACCGCCGGTCGGCGGGGATGCTCCGTCACCGCCGGTCGGCGGGGATGCTCCGTCACCGCCCGCCGCACCGGAGGCCACGGCCACCCGGACGCCACGCGCCGGGCGCGATCTGCCGATGGCTATCGGGGTCGCGGCGGGCCTGGGCGCGATCGCCATCGTCTGCCTGCTGCTGTTCCGGCCGGGCTTCCTGGTGATCATCGCCGCCGCCATGGTCGCCGCCGTATGGGAGATGCGCGCCACCCTGCGCCAGGCCAGGGGCATCGCGTTGGTGTGGCTGCCCCTGGGTGCCGGGGTGCTGGCGACCGTGCTGGCCGCTTGGTGGTGGGGGCACACCGCGCAAGCCGCCGGGCTGGCGCTGACCGCCCTGGCGGTGTTGTTCTGGCGGCTGGGCGGCGGCGCGGCCGGCTACGTCGCGGACGTCACGGCCAGCGTCTTCCTGGCGGTCTACCTGGGCGGCTTCGCCTCCTTCGCCACCCTGCTGCTGCGACCCGACGACGGCGCCGCCCGCATCCTGGTGTTCCTGATCGCCGCGGTCTGCTCGGACACCGGCGGGTACGCGGCGGGCGTGCTGGCCGGCCGGCACCCGATGGCGCCGCGGATCTCGCCGAAGAAGTCCTGGGAGGGGTTCGCCGGATCGGTGGTGCTGGCCATCGTCGGTGGCGCCGTCTCGCTGGCCCTGCTGCTGCACCATCCCTGGTGGCAGGGAGCGGTGCTGGGTGCGGTGATCGCCCTGGTGGCCACCGGCGGCGACCTGGCCGAGTCGCTGATCAAGCGTGACCTGGGCGTGAAGGACATGGGCACCCTGCTGCCGGGGCACGGCGGCGTGATGGACCGGCTGGATTCGCTGCTGCCCTGCGCGGTGGTCAGCTGGATCCTGCTGAGCGTCTTCGTTCCGGTCTGACCCTGCACGCCCCGGTCACCACGTCCGGCGCCGCGACCCGGACGGTCAGCCGACCCGGGCGGTCAGCCGACCCGGGCGGTCAGCCGACCCGGACCCAGTGGTTCAGCCCGCCGGCGCCCTCCCGGCAGGCGTACCGGTGCCCGTCCAGCCCGATACCCGTCATGGTCCGGTTCAGGCAGCCGCCGCCGGCCGTCACCGCCCGCCAGCGCAGGGTGCCGTCCTGCTGGTCGTGCTGGCAGAACAGGGTCGCCCCGGAGGCGGTGGACGACTTCTGCCCCAGCGTGCTGCACCGGCCGCCGGGGGAGTCGGCACCCGGATGCGGGGTCGGCGCCGCGGCCGAGGTGGTCGCGGGGGTGCTGCCCGTGGTGCCGGTGGAGCGGGTGTCCGACGTGGAGGTGCCGGTGGAGCGGGTGCCCGACGTGGAGGTGCCGGCGGTGACGGTGGTGCGGACGATGGAGGGCCGCCGGCTGCTGGAGGCGGTGGTCCGACCCGTCGCTGACGAGGTCCGGGCGGTGGACGTCGTAGGGCTCGTCCTGGCGGTGGCGGTGGCCGTGCCCGACGGGGTCACGGTGACGGTCCGCGTGGAGGTGACCGGCGGCTCGGAGGTGCTGGCCCCGGTGTCGTCCACCGGGACCGCCCCCGCGGCCGGGGCGGTGTCCGCCGCTGCGGACCCGGCGTCGCTGGACTCCCCGGACACCTCGCCGTCGGCGGGATCCGATGCCTCGGTGCTCTCGCCGGCGACCGTCCCGGTGACGGCCGGCGACGACGGTGTCGCGTCCCGATCGGCGCGCTGCTGCATCCCGGTGTGGATCACCAGCCCGACCAGCACGCCGAGGGTCAGGCTCAGCACGACGGCGGCCACGGTCAGGCCCATGCGGCGATGCATCCGGACCTCCCTCCGGCCGATCGGCGCCCCGCTGGGAGCCTAGCCAGCGCCGGTCCCCGGATCCGGGAGGCGCCGGGCAGGCCGCTCGACGAATGGGCATTTCACCCCACCGGCACCCAGCACGAAATGGGGGTCAGCACGGACGCGCCGGACCCCGCCCCCCACCTAGCGTCGCATCAACGTCGAGGCTTAGGAGGGACCATGGGCGGCAACGAATCTCACGTCGGCACCGTGATCGTCGGGGCGGGCCAGGCCGGTCTGGCCACGGCCCAGGCGCTACTGGACCGGGGCCAGGACTGCGTGGTGTTGGAGCGCAACGAGCGGGTCGGCGACAACTGGCGGCACCAGTACGACTCGTTGCGGCTGTACACGCCGGCCCGCTACGACCGCCTGCCCGGCCTGCGCGTGCCGGGACGCCAGGGTGCCTTTCCCGGCAAGGACGATGTCGCCGACTACCTGCAGCTGTACGCCGGCCACTTCGCGATTCCGGTGCGGCTCGGTGTGCGGGTGACGCGCCTGGGTCGCTCGGCCGGCGGGTCGGACGCCCGGTTCGTGGTGCGGACCGACGCGGGCACCTACCACTGCCAGAACGTGGTGGTGGCGACCGGCACCTTCGGCCGGACCCCGCGGGTGCCGGACTTCGCCGGCGACCTGGACCCGGGCATCCTGCAGCTGCACTCCAGTGAGTACCGCCGCCCCTCCCAGCTGGCCGACGGGCCGGTGCTCGTGGTCGGCGCCTCGCACTCCGGCTGCGACATCGCCTACGAGCTCGCGCAGACCCGGACCACCACGCTCGCCGGCCGGGACTGCGGGCAGGTGCCGATCCGCTGGGAATCCCGGCGGCTGGCCATGATGGCGCCGCTCATCATGTTCGCCTGGCGGCACGTGCTGACCCGCCGCACCCCGGTGGGGCGACGCATGATGCCCCATGTGCGGCAGCACGGAGGCCCGATGCTCCGCGTCAAGCGCGCCGACCTGGCCGCACGCGGTGTGCTGCGCACCAACTGCCGGGTGGAGGGTGTCCACGACGGGCGCCCGCTGCTGGACGACGGCATCGCGGTGGACGTCCCGAACGTCATCTGGGCCACCGGGTTCCAGCAGCGGTTCGACTGGATCGACCTACCGGTCATCGGTGCGGACGGCTGGCCGCGGGAGTATCGCGGGGTGGTCGACGAGGTGCCCGGGCTGTTCTTCTGCGGCCTGTCCTTCCAGTACGCCTTCGCCTCGATGGTGCTGCCCGGAGTCGGCCGGGACGCGGCGTACATCGCCGGCCGGATCGTGGCCGGGGCGCGGCGAGGCGAAAGCACCCACCGGACTCCGGTCGCCGCCTGAGGCGACGTCAGGCGAGGTCGTGCTCGAACGCGTAGGCGGCGGCCGCGGTGCGGCTGTTGACGCCGATCTTGGTGAAGATGTTCGACAGGTGCCGCTCCACCGTGCGCTCGCTGATCACCAGCGTGGACGCCACCTGCAGGTTGCTCTGGCCGGTGGCGACCAGCCGCAGCACCTGGACCTCGCGCTCGCTCAGGCCACCGGGCCGTCCGGCCGGCGGGTCGGCCAGGTCCCGATCGATCGCCCGGACCGCGGGCGTGGCACCCAGCTCGGCGAGCGCGGTCCGCGCGGCGTCCAACTCGACGCGTGCCGAGGCGTCATCGCCCAGGGCCAGCAGCGCCCGCCCGATGGTCGCCCGGGCCGATGCGGCCGCATGGGTATCCCGCAGTCGGGTCCAGATCGCCCGGGCCTTGCGGGCGAACGGCAGCGCGCCGGCCGGGTCGCCGGCAGCGATCTGCACGGCCGCCGCCGACGAGGCGGCGGTCGCCCGGATCGCGTCGAAGCCGAAGCCCTGGGCCAGCGAGTCGAGTTCGGCGGAGCAGGCGCGGGCGTCGTCGACGGCACCGGCGGCCAGCAACACCTCGATGACGCCGGGCAGCACCCTGGCGCGGTCCAGCGGCGCCACCACCTCCGCCAGCAGCCGGTGGGCCGCCGCGGTGGCGGCCGGCACTTCGCCGCGGTCGGCCCACAGCAGTGCCAGCCCCGGCTGCGGATCGAAGCCATACTCACCGGCCAGCCGGAAGGACGCCTCGGCAGCGGCGGCGTCGCCCAGCGTCCGCAGCACCACACCGCGCTCGTAGGCCGCCTGGCCGATCGCGTCCAGCGTTCCGTTGCGCCGGTAGCGCTCGATGGCGACACCGAATTCGGAAACGGCCTCCCGCAGGGCACCCCGCGCGCACAGGATCTGCCCGCGGTGCAGAGAGCACTGCCCGGTGAAGGCGACCAGGCTCGGATGGGACTCGCACCAGCGCTGCAGCGCCGATGTCCACTCGGTCATCCGGCCGAGCTCGCGAACCTCCTGGCAGCCCTCGATGGCGGTGCAGTAGACGTTGCCGAACACCGCGGGGGACCGGGCGTGCGCCAGCAGCGCGGTCATCGCCTCGTCCAGCAGGGTGAGGCCCTCGGCGACCGCGCCGGACCGGATCGCGATGCGGCCGCGGCTGCACAGCCCGAGGGCGACCAGTTCGCCGTCGCCATGGGCGCGCCCGGCTTCGGCCGCCTGTTCGGCGCAGGCCCGCGCCGCGGCAAGGTCACCGCGGACCAGGAAGCTGAACATCTGCGCGAAGGCGATGTAACCGCGCTCCACGGCGTCGGCGGGCAGGTCGGCCAGCAGCCGCTCGGCGGTGGCCAGCCAGCCCGCCGCCCTGGACGGCTCTCCCGACGTCGCCGCGATCATGATGACGTGGAACGCCGCGCGCACCGCGGCGGCCACCTCGCCGGCCTCCAGCAGCGCGGTGTGTGCCCGCTCGTTGAAGTCCAGGGCCAGGTCGTGCCGGCCGACCAGGTGGGCCGATTCGCCGGCCCGGCTGAGGTCCTCCGGCGACAGCGCGGCCGGATCCACCGTCAGCCACCCGGCCAGGGCCGCGCTCCACTCCCCGCGCTCGAAATCCTCGCGGGCGCTGGCCAGTTCTTCGATGACGCCCACCATGGCCTCCAGCGGGCGCGATCGGCCCGCGCTATGGCTGCCCCGTGCAGGCAGCGTAGCCAGCCGCGGCCTCCGGCGGGAGGGTGCGCACCGGCCCGCGACCGTCCGCGGCCCGGCACCCGTGTCAGTCTGGGCGGATGGACGACCGGCCGCCGCTGATCCTGCTGCACGCCTTCCCGCTGGACTCGCAACTGTTCCGCCGGATGCCCGCGCCGCCGGGAATCCGGCTGCACACGCCGGACCTGCGGGGGTTCGGCCGGACCCCGCTGGCGCCGCCCGGAGAGCCGGTTCCCGCGCCGGACATGGACGTGCTGGCCGGTGACGTGATCGCCGGGATGGACGCCGCCGGCATCCGGCGCGCCATCGTGGGCGGCGTCTCGATCGGTGGCTACGTGGCCCTCGCGCTGCTCGCCGCACACCCGGACCGGGTGGCCGGGCTGGTGCTGGCCGATACCAGGTCGACCGCCGATAGCGAGGAGGCCCGGGAGCGCCGGCTGGCCACCGCCCGGGACGCCGACGCCGGGATCGTCGCGCCGGGCGAGCAGTTGGTGGGGCCGCTGCTGGCGCCGGGCGCCGATCTCACACTGCGCCGGGAACTCGGCGCCGTGGCCGGCGAAGCGGACCCGGCCGCGGTGGCCTGGGCGCAGCGAGCCAT
>DASSTH010000510.1:0-5331 GCA_035708025.1 Nakamurella sp.
CAACCCCCACCTGGCCGATGCGCTGGACGCCGGCGGCCGGGCGATCACGGTGCTGGATGGGACCGTGGTGGTGATGCGCCGCGGGCTGGATCCGATCCCGGTCGCCGACCTGGCGGACATCCCGCTGACCCTGGCCGGCGCGTCCCGGGCGAACGTCGCCAACGCCCTGGCCGCCACCGCCGCGGCCCTGGGGGCGGGCGCGTCGATCCGGGCGGTGCGCGCGGGGCTGAGCAGTTTCACGCCGGACGCGGAGCACAACTCGGGCCGGCTGAACCTGTACGGCGTGGGGGCGGTGACGGTGCTGCTGGACATGGCGCACAACGAAGCGTCGCTGGCCTCGCTGCTGCAGGTCGCCGACGCGCTGCGTGCCCCCGGCGGTGTGCTGGCCGCGGTGGTGTCCACGCCCGGCGACCGCAGCGACGAGGCGGTGCACGCCATGGGCGCCGTGGCCGGCGCGCGGGCCGACCGGATGGTGGTCGCCGGGAAACGGCACTACCTGCGGGGACGGGAGCCCGGCGAGCTGGAGGCACTGTGGCGGGCCGGAGCGGCGGAGGCGGGCGTCACCGCGGTGCCGACGGCCGGTGACGAGGTGGCGGCGCTGGGCTCGCTGCTGGAGCCGGCGCTGCCCGACGGGTCGGTGGTCGCGGTGTGCGCCCTGGAGCAGCGCGCCGAGCTGGCCGCGCTGATCCGCGCCCGGGGCGGACACGAACTCAGCCCGGCGGAAGTGGCCGTCCGGGTCGCCGCGGCCCGCGGCGCCCCCGGCGTGGTCGCCCCCGGCCCGAGGTAGCGCCGGCCGCCGGGCAGGATGGGCGACATGCGCACCGTGGACGAACACCGCCGCATCGTCGCCGACCTGCTGCCCCGCCCGCAGGCCGTCGAGCTACCGCTGGCGCAGGCGCTCGGCCGGGTGCTGGCCGCCGACGTGGTGGCGCCGATCGACCTGCCACCGTTCGCCAACTCCGCGATGGACGGCTACGCGGTGCGCGCCGCGGACGTCGAACGGCTTCCCGCGGATCTGCCGGTGTCCCGCGACATTCCGGCCGGAGCAGGCGATGTCGGACCGCTGGAGCCGGGGACCGCGGCACGCATCATGACCGGTGCGCCGTTGCCGGCCGGCGCCGACCTGGTGGTGCCGGTGGAGCAGACCGACGCCGGCACCCGGCGCGTCCGGATCGACCAGGCTCCCGCGGCCGGGGCGCACATCCGCGCGGCCGGGGACGACGTGCGCGCCGGCACCGTGGTGTTGCCCGCCGGGACGGTGGTGGGCGCGGCGCAGATCGGTGCCGCCGCCGCACTGGGCCTGCCGCGGCTTCCGGTGTACCGGCCGATCACCGTGCTGGTGCTGTCCACCGGCTCGGAGCTGGTGGAGCCCGGATCCGCCCTGGGGCCCGGGCAGATCTACGAGTCCAACGGATCGATGCTGGCCGCGGCGGTCACCCAGTCCGGCGCCGCGGCCCGCACGGCGCACTTCGTCGCCGACGACGTTGACGCGTTCCGCGCGGCCCTGGACGGCGCGGCCGCCGGGGTGGACCTGATCGTCACCTCCGGCGGGGTGTCGGCCGGCGCGTACGAGGTGGTCAAGGACGCGCTGACCGGCGGCGGGGTCGAGTTCGTCAAGGTGGCCATGCAGCCCGGCATGCCGCAGGGCGCGGGGCGGGTGGCCGGCGTGCCCATCGTCACGCTGCCGGGCAACCCGGTGAGCTCGTTCATCTCCTTCGAGGTGTTTCTGCGCCCGGCGATCCGGTCCGCCATGGGTCACCCGTCACCGGATCGTCCCGCGGTGCGGGTACCGCTGTCCGCGTCGCTGGACTCCCCGGCGGGCAAGCGGCAGTTCCGCCGATCGGTGCTGGATGCGGTGGCCGGCACCGTGGCTCCGTGGGGTGGCGCCGGCTCGCACCTGCTCGCGGCGCTGGCCCGGGCGGACTCGCTGATCGTGGTGCCGGAGCAGGTGGAGCATCTGGATGCCGGCGACCCAGTGGACGTCTGGCTGCTCGAGTGAGTCGAGGCCGGAGCGAGGACGGCCGTCGCCGCGCAGCGGCAGGCCCCCGAGCGAAGCGCCGAGCGAACAATCAGACACCGTGAGTCGAGGCCGGAGCGAGGAGGGCCGTCGCCGCGCAGCGCTGGATCCGACGGTACGGTCGCGACCATGAGCACCCTGGACGACTGGATCGCGGACGCCTGCCAAGCGCTGGAGTTGCCGCCCGACGCCATCACGCCGGATCTGCGCGACCAGCTGCTGGAGCTGACCAAGGACGTGGCCCACGGGGTGACCCGGGTGGCCGGCCCGCTGACCACTTATCTGGCCGGAATCGCCGTGGGGAGCGGGACGCCGCCGTCGGCCGCGCTGCGCAGGCTCGCCGAACTGGCCGCCGGCCTGGCCGACCAGGAAAGCGACGACGAGGCCTGAGACGCGCCCGTCACGGCCGTGCCGGGTGAATCAATCGGGTGGCTGAGCCGGCTCATCGAGCTCGGTCACCGGTCGCAGCGCCTTGATGGCGGCGTTGTAGGTGTCGGGCAGGAAGGCCGCGGCAGCGTGGAAACCGTGCTTCACCGGCACGACGATCAACGTCAGGCCGAACTGGCGTGCGTAGTCGATCAGCTGCGGCTCCACCCGCTCCACCGCGATCACGTGGTCGTTGGTGGGGATCAGCGGCATGAAGTAGACGATCTGGGTCTTCGGATCCAGCCGGGACAGCGTGGCGGCCGGGTCGAAGCGGCGGATGACCCCGTACTGGTCGGCCACCAGCTGGGTGGAGATCCCGCCGAAGGTCACCTTGTCCCGGAACACTTCGGCGATCTTGTTCCGCAGCGGGGTCACGTTGAGGTTCATCACCGGGAATCCGCCCTGCCACCACTGGTCCCGGGTGGCGATGACCTCGCCGAGCAGCCGGGTGAGCCCGCCGCCCTCGGTGTTCAGCGCCTCGGTCACATCGGTGATGGTCGTCGCCTTGGTCCGTCCCTCGTAGCGCACATCCTGAGGGCCCAGCGGGGTGGAGTCCAGGTAGATGGCGCTAATCCGCAGCAGCGGCTGACCGTCCGGCCCGTCCTTGCCGCCATAGGTCGCCTGCACGTGGGCGGCCAGGTTCAGCACCACGTCACCGCCCATGCTGCTGCCGAACAGCACCAGTTCCCGGGGATGCAGCCGCTGGTAGAGCGCATCGAACTTGGCGTCGATGTCGCCGTCGTAGATTCCGTTGCCGTAGCGCAGGCTGAACAGCCGGGTTCCGGCGTCGCCCAGCGACGGTGCCAGCGCCGAGGCGGCCGACAGGCCGCTCTTGGTGTTCAGGCCGCCGGCCACGATGACCATCCGGTCCCGCTGGCCCGGCGCGGTTCCGGTGTTCTGGTCCAGCGGGACGAACGTGGCACCCTGGGTCGGCCAGATCAGCGCGGCCGACAGCGACTGGTCGAGGTACAGCGCGGTCAGCAGCAGGGCCGGGATCCACACCAGCACCCGCAGCGGGTACCACCAGCGGGCCCGCCGGCGCGCGCGTAGCGCCAGTTTGCGCCGTCGCCGCGCCTCGTGCAGCGCCGGATCGTCCAGCGTTTGGACGGGCACGCGCGCCATCGGGCCCGGGGCCAGCAGCAGGGCATCCGGGCGGGGTGTCCCCGCGGCGGGTCGCTCGGCATCGGCGCTGGCTGTCGCCGCCGGCGCCGGGGCCGCGGTCGCTGGGGCCGCCGCCCTCGCACCATCGGCATCTCGGGCCAGGGATGTGTCCGCGGAACGGCGCGCCTTCGGTTCAACCACACCGCCGGCCTCCGGCCGGTCGTCCGCAGCGCTGACGGGCTCGGCATCCGGTACGCGCGTGGCCGCCTGGGTATCCGGCGAGCGGCTGCGCTGGGGCACCCGGCGCGGTGTTCCGCCCGGCCGCCTCAGCCCCGTCACGTCCGATCCCTCCCGACCCGCGAAGTCTGCCGCGGGCCGGTGGTCACCGCCGCGGCGCCTCGACCTCCACGGTAGGTGGCGTTGCCCACTGAAGGCAGCGCCAAACCCGGAAGGTGTGCGTGAGCCGGGGGCTATGCACCGGCGGCACCGTCACCGCCTCGTCCGGACCGGGCGGCACGACGATGCGTTTCACGCTGCCGCTCGCGGCGCAGGCGGGGCCCGGCCCGCGGGTGCAGACTGTCGGTGTGAGCGACACGGCCGACGGTGACGAGGATCGTGGCGGGGACCCCGCGTGCTGGCTGAACCGGGTCTGCGAGAACTGCGGCCGGTTCGTGGACGACCCGCAGGCCGACAGTTGCCCGGACTGCGGCGCCCCGCGCGAGCGGCATCCCGCCGCGCTCTCGCTGGACGAACTCGATCCGGGCCGTGCGTGGCGGCTCGGTCCGGCCACCCGGTAGCTCGCCAGGGGAGCGGGCGGCACTGGCCGGCGTCGGCCCTGTTCGAGTTCCTGCACTGAACTCGCTCGACTTCCGGCCCGGGACCCACTCGACTTCCGGCACTGGATCCACTCGACTTCCGGCACTGGATCCGCTCGCCTTGCGGTACGGGATCCGCCCGGCCGATCCGTGACAGTGTTCCCGCTGCCGCCGGCCCAGGTGTGCTCGTGCAGACGCTTTGACTTTGCTCCAACGGCTGGAGCAAAGTCAAAGCGTCGCGTGTAACAGTCCCGCCGGGACCTGGATCAGATCCGGAACCTTCCGAGGCCCGGAGCAGCCCGGAACATTCCGAGGCCGGAGCAATCCGGAACTTTCCGAGGCCCGGAGCAATCCAGAACTTTCCGAGGCCCGGATCGATCCGGGGCCTTGTCAGGCGACTGGGTCCGGCCCGGGGCGGCGGGATCCGGCCGCAGACGCGGGCGTGGTCCCATCACGGGTGTGGTTTCCACAAAGAAACGGGACGGTCGCGGAACGTGATCGGCTGCGGGGATTCAGCCGGTCTCCTCCTCCTCGGCGGCGCCGGCCTGCGCCACCTGGCCGATGGCCTGCAGCTCGTCCCACACCGCGCGCGCCCGGTCCACGCACAGCACCACCAGGTCACCGGGATTGGCCAGCGAGACCGCGGCCCTGGTGGACTCGATCTCGTCCAACACGATGTCCAGCATGCGCACCCGGCCCCCGTCCGCCTCGGCCGCCCGGACCCCGCTGGCTATCAACTCGGCGGCCTCACCCGGTCGCCGGCCGCGCAGGTTCTCATCCTCCCGGACCACGATCCGGTCGAAATGCCGGCCCGCCTCGGCGCCCAGGTCGACCATGTCCGAGTCCCGGCGGTCGCCCGCCGTGGCGATCACCCCGATCCGTTGCGGGCGTTCCAGTCCCTGTGCCTCGTCGAAGAACTTGTCCACGAAGTCGCCCAGGGCCACCATGGCCGGCGCGTTGTGGCAGTAGTCG
>DASSTH010000511.1:0-5791 GCA_035708025.1 Nakamurella sp.
GGAACCCACCGGGCTGCGGGTGGCGCACGCCCACAAGGGCACCTACATGCGGCGGCTGACCTTCACCGGGCAGGCCGCGCACAGTGCATCGCCGTGGCTGGGCCGCAATGCGGTCGCCGACGCGGCCGCCTTCGTGATGGCCACCGAGCGGGAGACGGCGCGGCTGGCCGGGCACCCGCACCCCACGCTGGGGCCGGGCACCCTGACCGCGACGATCTTCCGCGGGGGGCGGCTGCAGAACACCGTCCCGGCCGAGGCGGAGGTGCTGGTGGATCGCCGCCTGGTGCCGGGGGAGACCCACCAGCAGTGCGACCTGGAGCTCGCCGACCTGCTGGCCGGGCTGGCCGATCGCCGGCCCGGACTGCGGGTGTCCGAGCCGGAGGTCGTGGTGGCCACCGTGCCCTCCGAGACGGCCCTGTCCCAACCGGTGGTGCACGCCGCCCTGCGGGCGGTCGCCGGCGTGGGCCGGCCCCTGCCCGCCGCGGTGGGGTTCAACGCCGGCTGTGACATGAGCAAGCTGGTGGGAGTCGGCATCCCCACGGTGATCTGCGGCCCGGGGGAACTGGCCCAGGCGCACGGCCCCGACGAGTACGTGGAGATCCAACAGGTGCTGGACGCGGTGGACGTGTACGAGGCGATCGCCCGTGATCTGCTGGCCAGGGGACGGGGGTGAAGCGTTGCCGGTCCTGCAGGTGAACGACGTGCATGCCGAGTTCCGGGTGGACACCGGGACGGTCAAGGCGGTCAACGGGGTGTCCTTCGCAGTGCACGCCGGCAAGACGCTGGCCATCGTCGGGGAGTCCGGAAGCGGCAAGACCGCCACCGCGCTGTCGGTGCTGCGACTCAACCCGGAGCCGCCGTGCGTCTACACCGGAGGCGAGATCCTGTTCGAGGGGCGGGATCTGCTCTCGCTCCGGGAGAAGGAGCTGCGCAAGGTCCGCGGCAAGGGCATCGCGATGATCTTCCAGGACCCGATGACCAGCCTGAACCCGGTGCGGACCATCGGCGGGCAGATCGTCGAGGCGCTGCTGCAGCATGAGCGGATCGGGCGGGCGGAGGCCCGGGACCGCGCGGTGCAGGCGCTGGCCGAGGTCGGCATCCCCAACCCCGCCGAGCGCGCCGGTCAGTATCCGCACCAGTTCTCCGGGGGCATGCGGCAACGGGTGATGATCGCGATCGCGCTCGCCTGCCGCCCCAAGGTGTTGATCGCCGACGAGCCGACCACCGCGCTGGACGTCACGGTGCAGGCGCAGATCCTGGAGCTGCTGGACGATCTGAAGCGACGGCACGACATGGCCATCGTGCTGATCACCCACGATCTGGGCATGGTGGCGCAGGCAGCCGACGACGTGCTGGTGATGTACGCCGGCCGGCCGGTGGAGCGGGCCAGCGTCGATCCGCTGTTCGCCGCCCCGATGATGCCGTACACGGCCGCCCTGTTGGGTTCGGTGCCGCGGGCCGACCGGCCGGCCGGAACCACGCAGGACCCGATTCCCGGTTCACCGCCAAACCTGCAGGACCTACCGCCCGGATGCCCGTTCCAGCCGCGCTGCTTCCTGGCCAGGCCGGCCTGCACCGACGCGGTTCCGCCGCTGGCCGAGAAGGCGCCGGCGCACTGGGCCGCGTGCATCCTGGACCCGGCCGAGGTGGCGGGCGCCACCGCAGGGAACCACCCGGCGGCCTCCGCATCGTCCACCCGGAGCGTGACCCGATGACCACCACCGGCACGGCGCCCCTGCTGAGCCTGCGGGACGTCAGCAAGCACTTCCCGGCCCGGGCGATGGGCGGCCCGCTGGGCGCGCAGCTGCTGGCCGTCGACGGCGTGTCTCTGGACATCGGGGTCGGCGAGACGCTGGGCCTGGTGGGCGAATCCGGTTGCGGCAAAACCACCCTCACCAGGGTGGTGCTACGCCTGGAGGACGCCACCGCGGGGGAGGTGGTGTTCGACGGCCGGTCGCTGACCGGGCTGTCCCGCCGCCGGATGCTTGCCGTCCGCCGCGACCTGCAGGTCGTGCTGCAGGATCCCTACGCGAGCCTCAACCCGCGGATGCGGGTGCGTGACATCGTCGCCGAGCCGCTGATCACCCACCACAAGGTGCGCCGGGGGCGGGCGGGGGCCGCCGCCGCCCGTCGCATGGTGGGGGATCTGCTGGAGTCGGTCGGCCTGGATCCGGCGGTGCAGGACCGGTACCCGCACGAGTTCTCCGGCGGCCAGCGGCAACGCATCGGCATCGCCCGCGCGCTGGCCCTGGAACCGCGGCTGGTGGTGTGCGACGAGGCGGTCAGCGCGCTGGATGTCTCGGTGCAGGCACAGATCCTGCAACTGCTGCGCCGGTTGCAGCAGGAACGCGGGCTCAGCTACCTGTTCGTGTCCCACGACCTGTCGGTGATGCGGCAGATCGCCGATCGCATCGCGGTGATGTACCTCGGCCGAATCGTGGAGGTGGCGCCGACCGAGGAGCTGTTCACCCGCCCGCGACACCCGTACACCCAGGCGCTGCTGTCCGCCGCACCGATCGCCGATCCCACCCTGGAGCGGGAACGCCGGCGGGTCGTGCTGGCCGGAGATCCGCCGTCGCCGATCGATCCGCCCTCCGGCTGCCACTTCCGCACCCGCTGTCCTCTGGCCCGCGAGGAGTGCGCGCGGACCCGGCCGCCGCTCGATCCGCAGGGCTCGCCGGAGCACGTGGCGGCGTGCCTGTTCCCGGTGGACTCCATCTCCGAGTTGGTCGCGGCGCAACGGGCGCGCTCTGCGGCCGCCGACGCCGGATCCTGACCCCGCACGCCGGTCGCCCGGCTCGTGCACCCGCCCCATCGAGAAGGAGTAACTGCCCATGGATATCACCGCCGTCCGGACCGACAAGGCGCCGGCACCCGCCGGTGCCTACTCGCAGGGCCTGGCCGCCGGACCGTTCGTGTTCACCGCCGGCATGGGCCCGATCGACCCGGAGACGCGCGCGGTGATCGGCGACACCGTGGCGGAGCAGACCGACCGCGTGCTCGACCACCTGCAGACCATCCTCGCCGAGCGCGGTCTGGACCTGTCCGACGTGGTCAAGATGACGGTGCATCTGCAGCACCTGCAGCGGGACTTCGCCGCCTTCGACGCCGCGTATCGCAAGCGGTTGCGCGAGCCGTACCCGGTCCGCACCACCGTCGGTTCCACCCTCAACGGCATTCTCGTCGAGATCGACGCCGTCGCGCTGGCGCGTTGATCCGTGACGAACGCACCACGATCGACCGGACCGCTGCTGCTCGCCGTCGGGGACCCGCTGATCGCGCTGCTCCCCTCGGGCCCGGAAACGCTCGACGACTGCCGGGAGTTGCGGCTGTACACCGGGGGTGCGGAACTGAACACCGCCGTGGGTGCGCGGCGGCTCGGAGTGCCGGCGGCCTGGCTCGGCCGGGTGGGGGATGACCCGCTCGGGCGGCGCATCCGCCACACCTTGGAGAACGAGGGCGTGGCAACGGACTTGGTGGTCGTCGACCCCGATGCGCCGACCGGCCTGTACCTGCGGGAGTGGCTGCGGGACGGTGTGCGGCGCCCGTACTACTACCGCAGCGATGGCGCCGGCGCCCGGCTGCATTCGGCGGACTGGCCCCAGCAGTGGCCGGCCTCCTTGCCCGTACCCACGCTGGTGCACCTGACCGGAATCACCAGCGCGCTGTCGGACAGCGCGGCCGCCGCCCTGCCCTTCATGATCGACAGGGCGCGGCAGGTGGGCGCGTCGATCAGCGTGGACCCCAACTTCCGGCCGTCGCTGTGGCCCGATCCTGATCGGGCCCGGGAGCTGCTCGGCGCCCTGGTGCGGGTGGCCGACTTGGTGCTGCTCTCCGAGGACGACGGCCAGTTGCTGGCGGGCAGCGACGATCCGGACCGGGTCATGGCGGCGGTGGACGACGGCGGCCACCGGGCGGTCGTGTACAAGCGCGGCGACCAGGGGGCGATCGCCTGGTCCGGCGGGCAGCGTGCCGAAGAGCCGGCCCGCCCGGTGTCCGGCACGGTCGACCCGGTCGGTGCCGGGGACGGATTCAACGCCGGTTTCCTGGCCGCCTGGCTGCATGGCGCCGGCCTGCAGGAGTGCCTGCAGCTGGGGGCGTGGTGCGGCGCGCGCGCGGTGGAGGTGCTGGGCGAGCACGACGGCTACCCGACTGCTGACGAATTGCCGGCCGGGTTGCGGCGTCTGCTGTCGCCGGGCGAAACCGCCGCGCGGGACGTCACCGGCGTGTCCGACGGGGAGGCATGATGACCGCGCCTCTCGATGGGCTGGCCGACCGGTCCGGGCTGGAGGACTCCGTCACCGCCTCCGCACAGACCCTGCGTCGGCTGGCCGACGCCTGTGTGATCGCCGTGATCCGGGCCGACCGGCCGGACGCCGCTGTTGCCGCCGTCGACGCCCTGGTCGGCGGCGGGGTGACCGCGGTGGAGATCACCTACTCCACCCCGGACGTTCCGTCGGTGCTACGCCGCCTGGCGGCGAGCTACGGCAGCGAGATCGTGTTGGGAGCTGGCACCATCACCCGGCCCGGCGAGGTCGATGCCGCGGTGACGGCGGGGGCCACCTTCCTGGTGTCACCCGGGCTGGACGACGACGTCGCGGCCGCGATGACGGCCAGCGGGGCGGCGACGATGATGGGCGCGTATACGCCGACCGAGGTCATGCGCGCACGGGCCCTCGGCACGCACGCGGTCAAGCTCTTCCCGGCGTCCAGCGGAGGGGTGGGGCACCTGCGCGCGCTGCGGGGGCCGTTCCCCGACCTGAGATTCGTCCCCACCGGCGGTGTCGCGGCGGGGAACGTGCGGGAATGGCTGCAGGCGGGCGTGTTCGCCGTCGGGGCGGCCGGGTCGCTGTGCCCGCCGCGGGCGGTCGCCGATGGCGATGTCGCGGAGATCCGGCGGCGGGCGCGTGCCTTCACCGCGGCGGTGCAGGAGTACCGAGGCGAGGGCGCTGCGGAACCGAGTGAAGGGGAAGGGCGATCGTGATCGACCGGATCGAGCAGGTCCTGCGGGATGCCATGGCCCAGCGGGTGTTCTCCTGTGCGGCATGGTCCGTCGGCGATGCGGAGGGCGTCGCGGCGTCCGGTGTGATCGGCGCCGTCGCCTGGGATGGGGCACCGGCCGACCGTGACACCTGGTGGGACCTGGCGTCGGTCACCAAACCGATCGTGGCGCTGGCGGTGATGTCGCTGGTCGAGTCCGGGTCGCTCACCCTGGACGACACGGTGGCAGACCATCTGCCGGACTATCGGGACACCGACAAGGCCGGCATCACGGTGCGCCAGTTGCTCACCCACACCTCCGGCATCCCGGGGCAACTCCCGATGTACCACTGGTGCCACACCCGCGAGGAGATGCTGGCCGGCATCCGCGAGCTTCCGCTGCAGTTCCAACCCGGCACGGATGTCACCTACACCTCGCAGGGGTTCATCGTGTTGGGATTGGTCGCCGAGGCGGCATCCGGGCTGCCGCTGGATGCGCTGGTCCGGCAGCGGGTGACCGAGCCGGCGGGCATGGGCCGCACCCGGTTCGGCCTGCCGGTGGAGGTCCGGCCGCAGGCCGCCGCCACCGAGGACTGCCCATGGCGCGGGCGGGTCGTGCAGGGGACGGTGCACGACGAGAACGCCGAGGTGCTGGGCGGCGTCGCCGGACATGCCGGCCTCTTCGCACCACTGGCGGACCTGGAGTCGTTGGCGGGGATGCTGTGTGGCGGCGACCGGAACGAGGATGCCGTCGTGCTGTCCCGTGCGACGGTGGCGGTGATGACCGCGCCGGCCACCGACCACCTCCGGC
>DASSTH010000512.1:0-3653 GCA_035708025.1 Nakamurella sp.
CTGTTCCTGCCGGCCGCGCGGTCCGCGCTCATCCCGTTGATCACCGGCGGCGCCAACCGGCCGCGGCCACGTCTGGAGCTGGCCCGGTTCGGTGACGCGGCCAGCGTGGTGGGGGCGGCATTGCTGGCCGCGGAGGTCCCGGCGCGCTGAGCCCGGCAGCGCGGCTGCCCGATGCTGTCGCGAGTCCCCACTCGCTGGCGCGATCTGCTCCAGCCGGCCCATTCGGGCTACCAGGCGGCCAGCTCGGGCCATCTGGTGCCGATCCGGACGGGCGTCATTAGCGTCTGGCGTCAGACCTCGGCGCCGTCGTCCCAGCCTTCGCCGGGATCGCCGCGGTGCCGGCGCATGCCCGCGACCAGCACTCCGGCCCCGACGAGGATCAACAACAGCGCCACCACCATGATCAGGTCGGTGTCGGCCGGCAGCAGCGCCGGCCAGGACAGCAGCAGGATGCCGGCGGCGATCAGGAGCAGCGCGGCGACGGTGCGCCGCCGCAGCCGCGGCAGCGGGGGAGGCGGCGGCGGGACGAAATGCTCGTCGTCGGCGGCCATCTCGGCCTCCAGTTCCGCCTGGGCCTCCAGGTGAGCCGCCAGCGCCTCGGCCCGCTCCTGCCGGCGTAGCTCGCGGCGCCGCCGGCGGGCCTCGGCGGTGTCGGTGCCGTCGTCGTCGAAATCGTCGAAGTCGTCGACGTCGCCGTCGTCGACATAGCCGGCTCCGTCCGGGCCGATACCCCAGCCGGTGGTCTCCCGCCGGTCGGTGGCCCGGGCGTCCAGGTCCGCTTCCGTGACGTCCCAGTGCATGTCCACCGAGATACCGGACACGATGGCGGTGAACCGGGCATCCACGTCACGGTCGTCGAACTCGCCGCTGCCGCCGGCCGTCGGATCGAACGAGGACCGGTCGCGGTCGGGGTCGGGGTAGCCGGGGGACACCGTCACGGCTGCGCCGCCTGCGCCGGAGGGTCAGACGCCGCCAAGTCAGACGCCGCCGCGTGGGACGCTGCCGCCGGAACCGGGGTCGCGGCGGCAGCCCCGTCACCGTCGGTGCCGTGCACCGGAGCGGGGAGGGCGCCTTCCGGGACCGGGGTGGCGTCGGCGGCCCCGTCACCGGACTGCCCGGTCACCCGGCGGATGAACTCCACCGACCTGGCGAAGATCTCCGGGGCGTCGTAGTCCAGGGTGGCCACGTGGTAGCTGCGCTGCAGCACCACCTCGGTGACGTCGGTGGAGCCGATCTCGGCCAGCACCACCCGGGAGTTCTCCGGCTCCACGACATGGTCGACGGCCGAGTGCAGCAGCAGCACCGGCATGCGGACGGCGGGCAACTCGGCGCGGACCACCTTCCAGGCCCGGCGCAGCGAGTCCACGGCCTTCAGCGGGGTGCGGGCGTAGCCGTCCTCGTGCGCCTGCGGATCGGCGATGTCGCTGGCGATGCCACCCTGCGACGGCATCAGGTACTTGATCAGCGGCAGCAGCCGGATGTCCTTGCGCAGGCTCAGGATCGACGGGTTGACCAGCACGATGCCGGCGATGGCCTCGGGGTGCAGCTGGGCCAGCCGCAGGGTGAGGGTGCCGCCCATCGACAGTCCGGCCACCACGACGGACCGGCAGCGACCGGACAGCTCGGCCAGGGACGCCGTCACGGTCGCCAGCCAGTCGGCGAAGGTGGTGCGGTTCGCGTCCTGCCAGCGAGTGCCGTGGCCGGGCAGCAGCGGCAGCCGCACGGTGTACCCGGCGGCCGCCAGATGTTCCGCCCAGGGCCGCAGCGACTGGGGCGTCCCGGTCAGGCCGTGGCACAGCAGCACGCCCACGTCGCCCCCGTCATGGGCGTACGGCGTGGCGGCTTCGGCGGGCAGCATGCTCCCATCGTCCCATGAACCGGCGGGAGTGCACCTGAGCCGCCGGACGGCACCTGATGCCGCGCCTTGATCGGCCCGCGGGCCGACCGGCCCGTGGGTGCCCGACCTACCGGACCAGGTCTCGCACCTGCACGGGCCCGCCCGCGCACTGGGCCGTTCGGGGGCAACGGCCCGGTCACCGGAGTACCGGACGCGGCCGATGGGCACCCTGCGGCGAAGTGCAGAGCGCTCCCGCGTGGCGGGGCGGCCGGCGAGGTGCAACTGCCGCGGCGGGGCGTACGGTTGGCCGTGCCGGCACGTCGGCGGTGCGGGCAACTGACCGGGCGGACGGGAGATCGGCATCGTGCTCTACGCTTTGTGCAAGTACGTCCTGATCGGTCCTTTCCTGCGGCTCTTCTTCCCCTGCAAGGTGATCGGCGCCGAATACATCCCGGAGACCGGGGGCGCGATCCTGGCCGGGAACCACACCGCGGTGGCCGACTCGTTCTTCACCCCGCTGCACATGAAGCGCCGGGTGACCTACCTGGCCAAGGCCGAGTACTTCACCGGCAAGGGCATCAAGGGCCGGTTGAAGAAGTGGTTCTTCTCCGCGGTCGGCCAGGTGCCGATCGACCGGGGCGGTGCCTCCGCCGCGCACGCCGCGCTGGCCACCGGGGTGCGGCTGCTGAAGGAGGGCAACCTGCTGGGGATCTACCCAGAGGGCACCCGGTCGCCGGACGGACGGCTGTACAAGGGCAAGACCGGAGTCGCCCGGATGGCGTTGGAGGCCGGGGTCCCGGTGATCCCGGTGGTGATGATCGGCACCGACAAGGTCAACCCGATCGGCTCCAAGATGTGGCGGCCGCACCGCATCAAGCTGATCATCGGCCGCCCGCTGGACTTCTCCCGCTACGAGGGCATGGCCGGGGACCGGTTCGTGGAGCGCTCCATGACCGACGAGATCATGTACCGGCTGATGGAACTCTCCGGCCAGGAGTACGTGGACGTGTACGCCTCCAAGGTCAAGGCCGACCTCGCCTCCGGCCGGGACACCGGCCCGGCGGAGGGGCGCGGCCCGGGCACCGTCACCCGGCTACCCGGCGCCAAGGCCAGCTGACCGCTGCATGGTCGTCAAGCCGCCGAGCGGGCCGGTGGCCCGGTACTTCTACGACTGCGAGTTCATCGAGGACGGCCGGACCATCGAGCTGGTTTCCATCGGGATGATCGCCGAGGACGGCCGGGAGTTCTACGCGGTGTCCGCGGAGTTCGATCCCTCCCGGGCGGGCGCCTGGGTCGTCACGCACGTGCTGTCCAAGTTGCCGCCGCAGTCCGACCCGGCGTGGCGGTCCCGGCAGCGGATCCGGGACGAGCTGCTGGAGTTTCTGACTGCGCCCGGCCTGCCGATCCAGCTGTGGGCCTGGTACGCCGCGTACGACCACGTGGCGTTGGCGCAGCTGTGGGGTGACATGCCGGCGCTGCCCCGACAGGTGCCGCGGCTGACCTTCGAGATCCGCCAGCACTGGGAGGCGGCCGGGTGCCCGCCGATCCCGAACCCGGGCCGGGACCGGCACGATGCGCTGGCCGACGCCCGGCTGGGCTTCGCCCGCTGGCAGGCGGCCGAGCGCGCCCTGGCGCAGCGCCTCCGGCTGAGCACCTCCGCCTCCGGCTGAGCGCCCCCGGCTGAGCGCCCCAGCCTCCGGCTCCCGCATGGATCAACTTCCACGGCATGGACGAAGGTGGTCCCGCCTGTCACTCCAGCCCCAGATCGGCCACTTTCGTGCATGCCGTGGAAGATGATCCACGCGAGGGGGGGTCG
>DASSTH010000513.1:0-4403 GCA_035708025.1 Nakamurella sp.
CGGTGGGGATCGGCTGGGTGGTGTTCAGCAAGGCGTCGGACTACCGCGCGCTGGACGCCTGCGTGCCGTCCGCGGAAAACAAGGACCCGTCGACCAACATCGCCGACGTCTACGCCAATGCGGCCAAGTACAAGCAGGCACTGCACGTGCAGGCCACCCAGCGGGTCGACTACGACATGTACCCGCCGGTGGGCGGCCCGCACGACGGGTTCTGGGCCGCCTGCAACGGCGTGGTCTACACCAAGCCGGTGCGGGACGAGAACATGGTGCACACCCTGGAACACGGAGCGGTGTGGATCGCCTACAACCCGAACACCATCGCCGCCGGGGACCTGGACATCCTCAAGGGCCTGGTGCAGGACCAGCAGTTCATGGTGATGAGCCCCTACCCCGCCCTGACCGATCACCCGATCTCGTTGCAGGCGTGGGGGCATCGGCTGCAGGTGGACAGTGCCTCGGACCCGCGGGTGAAGGAGTTCATCACCGCGCTGCGCCGCAATCCGTACGTCTACCCGGAGATCGGCGCCACGTGTGAGCAGCCCAGCTTCCCCACCGCCGATCCCCCGCCGTTCGACGCCAGCCCGCGCGGTTCGGATGCCATCCCGCTGGACGGCGGCACGCTCGCCCCGGCCACCAGCGAGATGAACGGCGCCCCCGCCGCACCGACCGCGTCCGGATCCGGCGCCCCCACGCAGGACCCGGCGACCGGCAGCGACCACGCGGGCTCGTCCGGCACGGAGACCGCTGCCGCCAGCACACCGGGATCGGCGGGGAGCGGCTGACCTGTGGCCGAGCGTGACCCGAACCGTCTCGCCTCCGGGGAGCCCACCGGAGTCGGCGGTGACGGGAACGCAGCGGCGGACGAGTTCGCCGTGGCGCGCGCCGTCACCGCCGCGGACCCGGTGGACAGTGAGCCGGGGCCCGCACCCTCGCCCGTTCCCGGTGCGGCGTTG
The DNA here is from genome assembly GCA_035708025.1 of Nakamurella sp. Taxonomy (GTDB): domain Bacteria; phylum Actinomycetota; class Actinomycetes; order Mycobacteriales; family Nakamurellaceae; genus Nakamurella. The sequence goes on from DASSTH010000513.1 coordinate 954, forward strand.
TTGCGCCGCTGGGGGCCCGGCGGAACCGGCGTGGTCGCCGCGCTGGCCGCGCTGGTGCTGCTGGTGATCGGCGCCACCGCCGGCATCGCGCTGTTCGCCGGGGACGGGGCGCCGCCCGCCGTGCCGACCGCCGACTCGGTGGACGCCGGGTTCGCGCAGGACATGATCGTGCACCACCGGCAGGGCGTGCTGATGGCGCATCTGGCCGAGCGGCAGTCCGACGATCCGGAGATCCAGCGCTACGCCTACGACATGGCCTACACGCAGACCGCGCAGATCGGCCAGATGGAGGGCTGGCTGGCGCTGTGGGGGCTGGCGGAGATCGGCAGCGGGCCGCACATGGCCTGGATGACGGTCGGCGGACACCAGCACGGCGGGGGGTCGGACAGTCCGCTGGCCACCACCGGGCTGATGCCCGGCATGGCCACCGACGACGAGATCGACACGCTGAAGTCCTTGCACGGCAAGGACTCCGACGTCTACTTCCTGCAGCTGATGATCCGGCACCACGAGGGCGGCACGCCCATGATGGAGTACGCCGCACGGCGGGCGACCAACTCGGTGGTGCGCAACTTCGCCCAGCAGATGCTGGTGGCGCAGAGCGCCGAGGTGCGCGACATGACCACGATGCTGCACCAGCGCGGCGCGGCGCCCATCCCGTACACCGCGCCCGCCCTGCCGGGCGGCTGACGGCCGGAGCAGAATCGCGTCATGAGCGTGTACCTGTGCCATTCGGATCCGGACCTGTACCAGCACGAGGCCGAGGTGACCGGCGTGCGGCCCGGAGCTGTGCTGCTGTCCCGTTCGGCGTTCCACCCCGGGGGCGGCGGCCAGGTGTGCGACGTGGGCAGTCTGGAGCATGCCGGCGGGGTGCTGCAGGTGACCGGCATCGAGCGGGACGGCGACGACTGGTGGCACCTGCTGTCCGACCCGACGGCCGAGCCGACCGGCACCGTGTCGGTGCGGATCGATGCGGCCCACCGGGAACGGGTCGCGCAGTTGCACACCGACTCGCACATCCTCAACGCCCTGGTGTACGACGGGTTCGCTGGTGCGCTGGTGACCGGGGCGCAGATCAACGGTGACGGCACCGGCCGGATGGACTTCGACCTGCCGGAGGCGGATAACGACGCGCTGCGTGGCCTGGAGCCGGCGGTCAACGACGTGATCCGGCAGGCGGTGGCGGTCCGGTCCGACTACGTGCCGGCCGCCGATGCCGAGACCACTCCCGGGCTGATCCGCAGCCTGTCGGTGGCCCCGCCGCCCACCCCGGACGGCCGGCTGCGGGTGATCGACATCGCCGGCATCGACCGGCAGGCCTGCGGCGGCACGCATCTGGCCAACACCGGGGTGTCGGCACCGTTTCGGATCGTCAAGGTGGAGAACAAGGGCCGGCGCAACCGCCGGGTCCGGTTCGTGCTGGACCTGTCGGCCTGACCCTCCACCTCCGCGAGGAACCCCCACCTCCGCGAGGGCCCCCCATCTCCGCGAGGATCAACTTCCGCCTGCGAGGATCAAAGTGCGGGTGTGCGGGGCGTTTCGTCCGGTTCACCGTGAAGTTGATCCTCGCAAGGTGAAGTTGATCCTCGCCGGACCAGGGGGGCAGGCCCGGGGCCGAGCCGGGCAGTCCGCGGACAGCGGGGGTGACACTCACCCCCGGCAGAGCACCTCCCCGTGCAGCACCGCGAACCATCCGTCGGGTCGCGCGACCCAGTCCCGCCATCCGTCCGAGATCCGTTGCAGTCCTTGCTGATCGGTGATCCCCCGGGCGATCGCCTGCTCGGCGATGGCCGACTGCAGGATGCGGTCGGCCCACATGCCGCCCCACCACCGGCGGTCCTCGTCGGTACCGAAGCACCACACCGACGCCGACGGGGTGACCTGGTCGAAGCCCGCCTGCTGCGCCCAGCCGAGCAGGTGCCGGCCGGCGTCCGGTTCCCCGCCGTTGCCGCGCGCCACCTGCTGGTAGACCGACATCCACTCATCGAGCGCCGACACCGCCGGATGCCACGTCATCGCCCCGTAGTCCGCGTCCCGCACCGCCACCACGCCGCCCGGCGCGGCCAGCCGGCGCATCTCGCGCAGCGCCGCGACCGGGTCCGGCAGGTGCTGCAGCACCTGGTGCGCGTGCACCACGTCGAACGAGTCGTCGGGCAGGTCGACGGCATAGAGATCGGCGGTGACGAACTCCACATGCGACCCGGCTTCGGCCGCGGCCGCTCGTGCCTTGCCCACCACCGACTCGGACGTGTCGATGCCCAGCACGCGGCCGGGAGCCAGCCGACCGGCCAGGTCGATGCTGATGTTCCCCGGGCCGCAGCCGACGTCGAGCAGCGTCATCCCCGGGCGTAGATGCGGCAGCAGGTACCCGGCCGAGTTCTCCGCGGTGCGCCAGGTGTGCGAGCGCAGCACCGACTCGTGGTGTCCGTGCGTATAACGGTGTGGCATGGACGTCCCTCTCGTCGGCTCCCTGTTCCATATGACGATATGACCGTCCACATATCGAGATGTCATCGGCCTGGGTCGGCGGCACTGGGACTCCGTCAGGCCGTGCCGTGGCTGCGGGAACGTCGGCGCGGGGTGCGTTGGACGTGCGCTACAGTTGACGACCGGGCCCCCGTAGCTCAGGGGATAGAGCACCGCCCTCCGGAGGCGGGTGCGCAGGTTCGAATCCTGCCGGGGGCGCCCTCTGAGCGCTGTTGCCAGAACATCGAAGGGCCCGGACCTGCGACACCGCGCGGTCGTCAGGCGATTCCGGCGCCGGCGCTGCTGATCGCGGCGAACTCGAAGACGACGATCGGCATGGCCGCGGCGATCTCCGCATTCGACGGCGTGCCGGCCAGTCCGTTGACGCGCGCCACGACCGCGAGCAGCGCCCGCGTGTACCACCGGTGGCGGCGGCGATAGTCGTCCAAGGCTCGGCGCGCTTCGCCGACTTCCGCGACGCGCCAGCGCATCGCGCCCCGCCGGCCCCGGCAGCTCCCGCACCGCAGGCCGCCGGCCGCCACGTTGCGGTACCAGTCCGACCGGCGTCCGGCGAGCGGCAGCACGTACATCTGCGCGTCGGGAGAGCCGGACAGCAACTCGACCGGCGTGCGGTATCGGCGACCGCTGCGCCGACCGCGGTGCACGACGATGAGGATGGGATACGGGGAACACAGCCGCAGCGCCCATCGCAGACCGCGTCGATCCAGCAGCGCGGGCAGCCGGAGCAACGGGGCGGCGCGCCTGACCCATCGCGGCGGGGTCGGCGTCATGGAGCCAGTACAGGGCGCGGCCCGCAGGCGGTCAATATCGCGCACCCCACATGCCGGGACCGACTTACTCCGCACCGTGGGCAACCGGTGCTCGCCTTGCCGGCATTCGGCCGCCCGGGCGAACGAATGCCGGGTTCAGCGCAACTCCTTGCGCATCACCCAGCGGAGCCGGCCGCCGCTGTGGGCGGTGGTG
>DASSTH010000514.1:0-5001 GCA_035708025.1 Nakamurella sp.
CGGGGCGTCCCGGCGGCATGGGAGAAGCGGGCGCGCCCTCGGCCGATCCGCCGCCGGCATCGTTCCCCCCGGAGCCGCTCGACTCGGCACCGCCGGCACTGGAGCCGGAACCCGACGACGAGCCCCCGGCGGCCGGCGAGCCGTTGTCGAACACTCGCCCTGGTCCGGCGGCGCTGGTGGTTTCCGAAGCGGTGGTGGCGCTCGGTGTGGAGCGGTTGAACAGCGCCGGGGCGAGCAGCACCACCGCCGCGACCACGGCCGCGACCACCGCCACCGCACCACCCCAGCGCCGCGCCTGGACGACGCGCCGCTGCCGCCGTCCGGCCCGCTCGAGCTGGGCCTGGCGCAGCACCGCCAACGGCGTCACCGCCGAGGGCGGCTCGTCGGAGAGCGCGGTGGCGAACAGTGCCGACATCGCCGCGGTCAGCTGAGCCTCGTCGTCACCGCCGGGCTGTGCATCCCCGACACCGCCGGGCTCTGCTCCCCCGACACCGCCGTGCTGTACCTCGCGGTCGCCCACGCGGCCCGCCTCGCCGGGGCCATCAGCGTGTGCATCCCCGTCACCGTGGCGCCGGGCATCCCGATCCCGGGCATCCCGGTCCTGGTGCGGGTCCTCGCTACCGTCCACCATCCGTCACCTCCTCCCGCAACGCGGCGCGCAGGGCGGCCAGCCCGCGCGCGGTCTGCGACTTCACGTTCCCCTCCGAGCAGCCCAAAACGGCCGCGGTTTCGGCGACGTCCAGCCCCTCGAAGTACCGCAGCACCAGCACCGCGCGCTGGCCCGGCGGTACCTGCTCCAGGGCCGCCCTGACCAGTTCGCGGTCGGCGACCGTCGACGCGATGTCGGACGGGGCAGGGTTGTCCGGCACCGCGTCGACGGCCCGTTCCCGCCGCCATGGCCGGCGGGATTCGTCGACCGTGGCGCGCACCAGGCAGGAGCGCACGTAGGCGTCCAGGGCGCCGCGGTCGACGATGCGGTGCCAGGCTCCGTAGAGCTTGACGAATGCCGTCTGGGTGAGGTCGTCAGCGCGATGCCAGTCGCCGCACAGCAGATACGCCGTCCGCCGCACGTGGTCGCGACGGGCAGCCACATATGCGGAGAACTCCGCATCGACTGCTTCATCACCAGTCGGCCTCACCGATCCTCCTGCCCTACAGCCTGGACGGACCGTACCGGTCACCGGGTTGCACCGCCCCCGTCGAGCTTGGGCCGCACCGAGCCGCGGTCACGCCGGCCCGGGTCGCAGCACGTCGACTGATCGGCTGGTGCCTCACTCCCGGACCGGTCGCCTGGTGCCCCACCCCAAGGACCGTCGACTGGTGTCCCGCCCCGGGACTAGCCGACCTCGGTGCCGGCCCGGTCCGGGGCGGTCGCCGGGATGGCGTTGTCGATAAGTGCGGCGGCGATGGCGGCGGCCGTCGGGAAACATCCGCTGCCCAGGACTCGGGTCCGCGCGGAGGCGCCATCGATGAGCAACGCCAGTTGCTCGCCGAGTTCCTCGGGATTGCTGGCGCCTGCTTCGCGGGCGGTGTCGGCCAGCCGTGCGGCGATCGCTTCCTTGTACCGGCGTGCGAGTCGAGAGGCCGGGTGCTGAGGGTCGTGCAGTTCGACGGCGGCCCCGATGTACGGGCACAGCGGAGTGGACGCCGGCATGTCGAAGGCAGCCAGGAGCCGTTCGCGCGGCGCGAGGTCCGTGCGGTCGAACACTCCGGGCATGACGTCCGGATCGAAGCGGCGCAGGTACTCGGCGGCCAGGTCGTCCTTGCCCGCGAAGTGCTGGTAGGCAGTGCGCTTGGACACCTGAGCCACGGCGCAGATCTGATCCATGCTGGTGCGGTTGATGCCCTGTTCGCGGAACAGTTGCTGTGACGCGCTGAGGATCCGCTCCCGCGCACCCCGGCCCCGACGCCGCCCTCGGGGCCCCTTCTCCAACTCCGTCATGCATCCAGCATAAGGATTGGGTACGGAGTGGTGTACATAGCTTGCACCGTGACGGGACGTCGGCTACGTTAAGGAAACGATCCGGTGTACATAACGTCGCGATCGATGTGCCGGGCACCAGCGCCGGACGACAGGTCGGCGCCACGCCGCGCGGCGACCCCACCGAAGGAAGAGAGCACACGTGATGAGCAGCATCAGCATCATCGGCACCGGGAACATGGCCCGCACGATCGCTGCGCGGGCGGTGGCCGGCGGCAACACCGTCGAGATCATCGGCCGCGATGAGTCGAAGGCGGCCGACCTAGCCCAGGCCTTGGGCGCCGGCACCACGACCGGACGGTGGGGCGGCGTTCCGGTCGGGGACATCGTCATCGCAGCGCTGTTGTCCGACGCTGTTCTTCCGGCCATCGCCACGTTCGGCGACGCCCTGGCCGGCAAGGTCATCGTCGACATCAGCAACTCTTTCAATGCCACGGTGGACGGGCTGACGCACAGTGAGCAGACCTCGATCGCACAGCAGATCGCCACGGTGGTCCCGGTCGGGGCCAGCGTCGTGAAGGGCTTCAACACGATCTTCCGTCACGTTCTGGAGCAGGGCCGGCCGACGGTCTTGCTGGCCGGCGACGATGGGCCGGCCAAGGCGGCGGTGGCCGGGTTCGTGGAGAGCATGGGACTGCGCCCTCTGGACGTCGGCGGCCTGACGATGGCGCACTGGCTGGAAGGCGCCGGCGTGCTGACCATGGGTCTGGCCGGCAACGGCGTCGGGCACTTCAACTTCGCCCTCGGCGTCGACGAATTCTCCGGCTGAGCCACACCGGAGTCCCGCCGCACCGCACTCGAACCAGAGTCCCCGCCAAACCCGGGCCGCACGCCTGGGGACCAGTCGCTCTGACACCATCGACGGGTGCGTCCGGCCAGCTCCCCGGTCCGCGCCCGCGGGGTGAGCGGGCCGGTACTGGCGCTGGTCGCGCTGCTGGCGGTCGCCGTGGTGTGGGGCTCCAGTTTCCCGCTGACCAAGGTCATCCTGGAGTCGCTGTCCGCCCGGCAGTTCCTCGCCCTGCGCTTCCTGATCGCGGCCGCGGTGATGCTCGCGGTGTTCCCCCGCGCGGTGCTGGCGCTGCCGCGCCGGGCGCTGCTGCGTGGGGCTGCGCTGGGCGCGCTGTACGGATTCGCCCAGCTGGTGCAGACCACCGGCCTGGCGCACACCCCCGCCACGGTGTCCGGTTTCATCACCGGGTTGTACGTGGTGCTGACGCCGCTGTGCGCCGCGGTGCTGCTGCACGCCCGGGTCGGGGCACGCGCCTGGACCGGGTCGGTGCTGGCCGTGGTCGGGCTCGGCGTGCTGGCGCTGCGCGGCCTGTCCCTGGGCTTCGGCGAGTGGCTCACTCTGGCCTCCGCCCTGCTGTTCGCGCTGCACATCGTCGGCCTGGGTGCCTGGGCCCGGCCTCGGGAGGCGCTGGGCGTCGCGGTGGTGCAGATGGCCGCCATCGCGGTGGTCTGCGTGGTGGCGACGCTTCCGGAGGGTTTCGCGGCCCCGTCGCGGGGCGTCGACTGGGTGATCCTGGTGTACCTGGCGCTGGTGTCCGGTGGGCTGGCCATGGTGGTGCAGACCTGGGCACAGTCGCAGCTGTCGCCGAGCAGGGCCGCGGTCATCATGTCCAGCGAGCCCGGCTGGTCGGCGGTGCTGTCCATCGGGTTCTTCGGCGAACCGCTGACCTGGCGGGTGGTGGTGGGCGGGGCATTGATGCTGGCGGCGATGCTGGTGGTGGAACTAGGCCCGCGCCCGCCCACCGAACCGGCCGGGCCGGAGGACCTGCCCAAGCTCGCGGCCTGAGCTGCGATCCGGGAGCGTCGCCCCGGAGCGGCGCACCGCAGTTCGCCCAGCAGTGTCGCGGCGCAGCAACGCGCGGGGCGGCGGCCGAGCGGGGATGGGCCCTGTCGGGCTGGTCGGGCGTGATGGGCGGCTGGCGGCGCTAACGGCCGAAGGCCGCGTTGTGCACGCGCCGCCGGATCCGCGCCAGTTGACGTCCGGCGCGGGTAGGGTGCACCGCGTTGGTGAGCAACACCACGTACCGCCCGGCGTCGGGGTCGATCCACAAGCTCGTTCCGGTGAACCCGGTATGCCCAAAGGTCCCTGGTCCGGCCAGGTCGCCTGCCGAGCTGAGATGGTCGGCGCGACCCTGCCACCCCAGACACCGCCGCAGTCGCAACCGGTCGGTGGCGGGGGCGATCATCGTGGCCAGCGTCGATGGGGCGAGCCAGGCCGTGCGGTCGCCGCGCAGGATGCGGCACAGAGCACGGGCCAGCGTCTGCATGTCGGCCAGCGTCGAGAACAAGCCTGCGTGTCCGGCCACTCCGCCGAGCACCTCTGCGTTCTCGTCGTGGACGGTTCCCTGCACGACCCGTCCTCGCCATGGACAGTCTTCGGTGGCCGCGGCGCGTACCTGCTCGGCGGGATCGAGCAGGAACCGCGTTGCAGGCATCCCGGCCGGCGCGGTCACTCGCTGCTCGACCAGGCCATCGAGCGGCATTGCGGCAGCGGCTTCGGCGACCAGGCCCAGCACGATGAACCCCTGCGAGGTGTATTCGACGTCCGTCCCGGGGTCGTATCGCAGCGGCACACGACGGATCTCATCGAGCACCTCATGCCTGCTGGCGCACCAGCGGTACAGCGGCAGCTCGCCCGGAAAGCCGGCCGTGTGCGTCAGCAGCTGCCGGATGCTCACCCGGTGCTTGTCCGTCCCGGCGTAGTCCGGCAGGTGCTCGCCGATCGTGTCGTCCAGCGTCAACTCGCCGGACTGGACCAGCGACATCACCGCGAGCGCGACGATGGGCTTGGTCACCGACGCGAGATCCCACCAGGTGCCGGAGTCCGCACTCGGACCGCCCCAGGACAGATCGCCGATCACACCGGCCGAATCCACCGTGTCCGCCGTGCCAGTCCCCCACGCCGCGCAGGAGAATGCCCGGTCGGCCCGTGCTTCGACCAGGATCGCCTCGATGGGGTCCGTCATCACGGGCCCACCGGGTCCGCAGCACCGGAGGCGGTCGGTGGGTCC
>DASSTH010000515.1:0-11160 GCA_035708025.1 Nakamurella sp.
GGGCACAGTGCAGCCGCCCCGCTCGTCGACTACGGGTCCCACCGCCGTGTCGTCCGCCGGCGTGGGCCGCCCCAACAGGTCGATCATCCGGGCCGATGCGAACGGCCGGCCCGGTACCGCCAGCGCGGCGGTGGCCGCCCGGTCGCTCAGGGCCACCAACCGCACGTCGACCGATCCGTCCGGCCCGGCCACGACGGACGACAGCTGCACGCCATCGCCGGTCACCTCCAGTCCTCGGCCCGGAGCGGGCAGCGGGTGACCCGCCGCTCCGGATCCGGCGCGCACCACCGGATCCAACGCCCAGTCCTCCGCCGCCCTGGCCAGCTGCGCATCCTGCCAGTCACCGGCGTGCGGCAGCACGGCCAGCCGGACGGTGTGCGAACCGGGCGACTGGCCGAGCGGCGTGGGCAGGTTCGGCCCCGCGGGCTCGTCGCGAAAGGCGTTGCGGTTGCGCGAAAGATAGCCGGTCCCTCGCATGATCGTCACCGCCAACTCGTCCGGGTCGTTCAGCAGCTCGTACTCCGTCGGGCCGGCCAGCAGCACCGCCACACCACCCGCGTCCACGAACGAGCTCGCCGGGTAGGTGGCGATCGGGAACTCGCCGACCGGGCCGGCCTGCGGATGCAAACCCCGTTCGGTGACGGAGAACTGGCCGCAGGCGTGACTGACCGTCGCGGGCCGCAGGCACGGCACGTGCAACCGCAGCCGATGGTCACGCACCTGGTTGTCGAACGAGATCTCCAGCCGCACGAAGGATTCCCCGCTGCGCAGCTCGACCCGCATGTCGACGTCCACCGGCACCGTGCGAGCGGACCGTCCGGTGGCGCTGCTGTCGGCCGGCCAGAAGTACCGGCGGCGCACCAGCACGGCGGCCACCACCGGTCCGGGCCGCAGCACCCGCACGTCCACCGCATCGGGGGTGTCGACGAGCACGTCGGCACCGGGTGGCGCGTAGTTGTAGGAGTCCCCCGCGTCCCCGCCGTCCAACAACCGGCCGACTCCGTCCAGCACCATCCCATCGGAGGAGATGCGCAGGGTGCCGTCGGCGTTGACCCCGACGGTGATGCCGGCTCCGGCGAGCCCCGCGGGAGTCGCCGTCACCGCCGTGGTTCGGGTCACCGCCGGCGTCCCCGTCACCGCCGTCGTTCCCGTCATCGGGTCCGGCGCTGCCGCGGTCCGGGCCACCGAAGCCGGATTGGTCGCCGACGGGTCCTGCGTCATCTCCCCCGGCGCGGCAGGCACCAGCCGAGCCGCGGTAAAACCCAGTGCGGGCACGTCGATGCGGGCCAGCACGGTGCGCCGCGATTCGTCGACCGTGCGAACCTGCCACGGCCCCGGATGCTGCGCGGCCGCCCGAGCCGCGCGGGCGCGCTCGGTCATCACGTCCCACGGGGTATCACCCGGGTCCGCTGCCAGCTGGAAGGTGAGCCGCGGCGGCGTCACCGCGGTGTCCAGCCGCACCTCACGCACCTGCCTGCCGAACAGCTCGCGGTCGTGCACCCGGCGGAACACCGCTGCCAGGTCGGCCGCATCCACCCTCTCATCGGCCAGCACTGGCTCGTTGCGGGCCAGTTCCTGCACCGGAACCGTTGCGCCGTCGGCGGTGCGAAGCTGCACCCGGCCGTCATCGGGCGCCGGCAGATCGAGTTGGACCACCATGGTGGCCGGCCGTGGCACCGGGTTGATCACCAGCGCGGCGTCCGACGGCACCATGCTCGCCAGGGCGGCTGTCACGTCGTCCCGGACGGCCTGGCCGATCTGACCGGCCTCGGCGATCCGGGCCGCCACCTGCACGGCGGTCTCGTCGACCCCGCAGCCGGTCACCGAGTCGTGACACGAGCAGTCGATCAGCTTGCCCCAGGCCAGGTCGAGCAGGGTGGCCGGCCATGCCGTGCCCCACAGCGCCTGCAGCGGTTCGGCGTAGCGCTCGACCATCCGTTCCGCCGCCGCCAGCGCCTGCTTCAGGTGTGGCCGGACGGAGATCACCCCGGGCAGGATGTTGGCCCGCGCGTGCGAGCGCAATTCACCGTGCACGGCCGGCAGATCCTCGTCCGCCGGGTGGCAGGCGGTGACGTATTCCTGCAGCGTGGCGACCCGCAGCCGGCCGGCCGATTCGCCCGCCAGGTCGGAATCCAGTTGCCGGGCCAACGCCATCAGCGTGGGCAGCGGGCCGGAGTGGTCCGTGCCGTACATCGCCAGCACGTCGTCGGCGCCGAAGGCCTCGCCCCACCGGGCGCGCCGCCGGTCCAGCCGGCCCGGCAGGTCGGCGGGATCGTCGAACAGGTCGGACACGTTGCCGTACCCGGCGATCAGGTACTCGGTGCGGATCTCGGTCCCGTCCGGGGACACCCAGCGGAACGCGTGCCCGGCGATCTCGCTCGGCACCCCGCGGTAGACACAGGCGTGCTGCAGTCCGGCACCACGCAGGATCTGCGGCATCTGCGCGATGTGGCCGAACATGTCAGGCAGGTACCCGACCCCCATCGACCCGCCCAGCGCAGCGGCCTGGCGCTGACCGTGCTGCAGGTTGCGGATGATGTTCTCGCCGGAGCACAGGAACTCGTCCAGCAACACCCGCCAGGGCCCGATGGCGAACCGACCACGGCGGACCAGGTCCGCGAACCGGTCCCGGTTGCCCGGCCGGACCTCCAGGTAGTCCTCCACCGCTGCCATCTGACCGTCGAAGGTGAACCGGAAGTCGGGGTCCGCCTCCGCCCGCACCAGCACGTCGTCGACCACGTCGACCAGCCGCATCCGGAAGCGCTGGAAGGGTTCGTACCACTCACGGTCCCAGTGGGTATGCGGGACCAGCACGATGTCGGGCACCGTCACCGCCGTCCCGGGAGTGCGCCGGCGTCCCTGGTCGGTGTGCGGAAGTGTGGTGACCGGATGGCATCCGGTGCCGCGGCGTCAGGATCGTGCCGCGGGCCACCGGATCCGGGGGCGGTGCCGCCGTCGCGCACCGCCGTCACAGGGCCGCTGCCTCTCCGCTGATCTCCAGCCCGTAGCTGCGGGCGTACCGGGCATACATCCGCTGGCCGGTGACGATGTCCGCAAGCCCCTCCGCCGGGCCGGACCGCGGCGGCACCCCGTGGTTCACCATGGCGGCGAACCCCTCCAGCTCCAGCTCGAACTCCTCCGACACGCTGCGGGTGATCGCCCGGGACTCGGCCCCACCGACGTTGCTCACCACATGCAGTTCACTGGGAGCGTTCAGCAGGTAGGGCGACGGGAACACCACGCCCGCACTGCCGGTGCCGTGATGGATCATCACGGTCTCCCGATAGGCCGGATAGTCCGAGATGTAGTGCCAGGTCAGCGAGAGCGGCACCCCGCCGGGGAAGGTGCCGAGTACCTCCACCGACCCGGGCTCCCCGGCGTACCGGCGCACCACGTCGACTGCTTCGAGCGAGCCGAGCATGCCGCGCAGCAGCGACGTGTCGTGGATGATGCTGCCCAGCAGGATGTTGGTGTACAGCCGGGCGTGCTCGTCCCCGGACCGGCCGATAGCGGAGCGCACCACCTCGTCGGTCGCCGCGACCAGGTCGGCCAGCACGGCCGGGTCGGCGTCGTCCGCGCGCGGCGGCAACGCCGCGAACGCCAGTTGCGAGGCGTCCGACGGATGCAGCACCTGGACATCCACGGCGCGCGCATCCCCTGCGGTGGCGACGATCTCGGCCAGAGCCACGGATGCCGGGTCGTACTGCTTCATGTACGCGACCTGGACCATCGGCCGGTCGCCGGCCACGTCCAGCAGCGCCCTCGCCTCCGCCTGGCTGTAGGCCAGGGGCTTCTCGCAGAACACCGGCAGCCCGGCCCGCACGGCGGCCAGGGTGTCGGCGCCGTGCGAGCCGGAGGTCAGGATCATCACCGCGTCCAGGCCGCCGAGCCGGAGCATCTCGGCGAGCGACCCGACCCGGCGGTCCTCCGGCACCCCGAACCGGGCCGCGACCCGGTCCCGGGTGCCGGGCGAGATCTCGGCGACCGCCGCGATGGAGAACAGGTCCGCCCGGCGGGCCAGCAGGGGCAGGTGCACGGTCTGCGCCACGGCGCCCAGACCGGCCACGCCGATGCGGATCGGTGCCGGCATGTCAGTTCTCCCCGGATCCGGTGCCGCGGGTCGTCCCGTCACCGGCGTGTCCCGAACCGCGATCGCCGTCACCGCCGGACGGCGCGGCCGCGCCGTCGCCGTCACCGAAGCCGAGCGCGACCAGGGCCTGGTAGTTCCGCCGCTGGTCGGCCAGCATGTCGGCGAACGAATCCGCGGGCCCCGCGATGATGTCCTGCTCCACCACGGCCCAGCCGGAGTAGCCGGACCGCTGCAGGGCACCGACCACCCCGGCCACGTCCAGATCACCGTCACCGATGGGCACGAAGACCCGCTGCGACCACACCTCGATCATCCCGGCGCCGGATTCCAGCGCGGCGGCGATCACCGCGGAGCGGGCGTCCTTCAGGTGCAGGTGGTTGATCCGCCCGGCCCACCGGGACACCGCCTCCACCGGGTCGCCGCCGCCCACGATCAGGTGCCCGGTGTCCAGGGTGAGGTCGATGTCGGTGTCCGCCAGCAGCCGGTCCACCTCGGCGGGTGACTCCACATCGGTGCAGGCGTGGTGGTGGAAGGTCGCGGTCCAGCCCCGGTCGGCGCACCGGCGCAGGGCATCGTTCACGTTGCGGGCCAAGCACTTCCAGCCGTCCGGGTCCAGCCCGATGCCGGGTATCCGCGCCCCGCCGCCGGGGTTGGCGGTACGGACCGGGCGGCCGGACACGGCCAGCGTCGGCTTGGCGTCGGGCAGGCCGGGAAGGCGCCCCGCCGCGTCGAACAGGTCCAGCGTCCGCTGCAGTTGCGGCAGCGCGGCGGCATAGGCGTCGTCGTCGTAGAACGGCAGGTCGCACCAGCCGCCGGTCAACCCGAGGCCGTGCCGGGCGAGCCGTTCGGCCAGCTCGGGACCGCTGCCCAGGTAACCCGGGTCCCCCAGGTCGATGCCGCGGTACCCGATGGCCGCCACTTCGGCCATCAGCATCTCCGGGTCCGGCCTGGCGTAGTCGGGCCTGCTCATCTCGAAGGCGCCGAAACTGACCGGAGCGTTGGCGAGAACCACCGTCATGAAAGGGGCCTTCCGTGTCCGCCGGTGGCTGGGCACGGTCCGGGGGCCCGCCGCCTCAGGGCGGCCCCGCACCGCCCGCAGCGGTTTTGTCAGGACAATCTAACGAATGCCCGGCGGTCGGCGAAAGTGGCACCCGGGATCCCGGGTCGTCGACCCGTCCAGGCGCCGATCAACGGCTACCGCGGACCGATTGCGTGCCAGCAGCGTCAGCGGTCGGCGCGCCGGAACGTGTCCGGGTGACGAGACCAGACGGGCATGGCGCCCGAAGAAGCGAGGTAAGCGGCCCCTCGCCCGACCCTCACCGGACGTGCGAGGGCACGAACGGCGGCTTGACCACCTGCGCACGCAGCCGGCGGCCGCGGACGTCCACCGTCACCTCGTCGTCGGGCCCGCACCCGGAGGCGGTGTCCAACAGCGCCAACGCGATGCCCTTGCCCAGCGTCGGGGAGAACGTCCCGGAGGTGGTGACACCGATCGGCGCCCCCTCCGGCCCCAGCACCTGCTGGTGCGGCCGCAGCACCCCGCGGTCCAGCGCCACCAGCCCCCACAACTGCCGGGCAGGGCCGGCCGCCTTCTCCGCCAGCAGGGCGTCCCGGCCGAAGAACGACTCCTTCTTCCACCCGACCGCCCAGCCGGCCCGCGCCTGCAACGGGGAGATCTCCGGGGACAGGTCCTGGCCGTGCAGCGGATAGCCCATCTCGGTGCGCAGCGTGTCCCGGGCGCCCAGCCCGGCCGGCAGGCCGCCCCGCGCGGCGACCGCATCCAGCAGCGCGTCCCACAGCGCAGGTGCGCCCGGCCAGGACGGCAGCAGCTCGTAGCCGTGCTCGCCGGTGTAGCCGGTGCGGCAGACCCGCAGCGGCGCGCCGGCGAACTCGGCGTCCTGCCACGCCATGTAGTCCAACTCGGCGGGCAGGCCGAGGGCGGACAGCACGTCGGCCGAGGCCGGACCCTGGACCGCCAGCACCCCGAAGTCCTGGTGGCGGTCGTGCACCGCCACACCCTCGGGTGCCCGGTCGCGCAGCGCGGCCACCACGGTCGCCGTGTTGGCCGCGTTCGGCACCAGGAAGACCTCGTCCTCGCTCACCAGGTAGGCGATCAGGTCGTCCACCACACCGCCGGACTCGTTGCAGCACAACGTGTACTGCGCCTGGCCCGGTCCGATCCGGCGCAGGTCGGCGGACAGGCAGTCGTTGACGAACGCCGCCGCTCCCGGTCCGGTCACCGTCGCCTTGCCCAGGTGCGAGACGTCGAACACGCCCACCGCGTCACGCACCGCGGTGTGTTCGGCGACCACGCCACCGCCGGCGTAGGAGATGGGCATCTCCCAGCCGCCGAACGGGCCCATGGTGGCGCCCAGTTCGCGATGTCGCTCGTGCAGCGGGGAGCGGATCAGCGGCACGTCGGCGTCAGTTGCGCCGTCGGCGGCGGAACCAGCGGCGGGGTGGGCGGGAAGATCGAATTCGGCCATATCAGCACCGTAGTCGGTGGCCAGGGCGGCACCGGATAGCGTTCTCCCGCAGCATCCGCACCAGACGAGCCACGGACAGGAGACCGCCCGATGACCACCCTGACCCTGTCGTCCGCCGCGCCGGACCGAGCCAGGGCCGACGCGCTCGTGGTCGGCCTGCACGCGTCCGGCGACTCCCCCACTGCTGCGGTGGCCGGCTTCGAGCAGATCGCCGCCGCGGCCGCCCTGGCCGGCGCCACCGGCAAGCCCGGTGAGGTGACCGTGCTGCCGGCCGCCGGCCTGGCCGCCGCGGCCCGGGTGATCGCCGTCGGGCTGGGTGAGGAGGTGGATCGCACCGCCGAGCGGGTGCGCCGGGCGGCGGGCTGCGCGTCCCGGGCGGCGGCCGGGCACCGGCGGGTGGTGTCCACGCTGGGCCTGCTGGATCTCGGTGCGGCGGCCGAAGGGCACCTGCTGGGCGGCTACGCGTTCGCCGGCTACAAGGACCCCGGCAAGCCGGCAGTGGCCACGGTCGTGCTGGCCGCGCCCAAGGCCGACCGGGCCGCCCGGGAGGTGCTGCATCGTGCGGTGGTCACCGCCGAGGCCGTCGCGCTGGCGCGCGACCTGGTGAACACCGCACCCAACGACCTGCCGCCGGCGGCGTTCGCCGAGCGCGCCGCGGCTGCCGCGCGGGCCGCGAACCTGAGGGTCCAGGTGCTGGACGAGAAGGCGCTGGCGCGCGCCGGCTACGGCGGCATCCTCGGGGTCGGATCGGGATCCAGCCGCCCGCCGCGGCTGGTCCGGATCAGCTACCGTCCGGCGCGGTCGAAGTCCTCGGTGGCGCTGGTGGGCAAGGGCATCACCTTCGACTCCGGCGGCATCTCCATCAAGCCGGCGCAGGGCATGGACCACATGACCAGCGACATGGCCGGCGCCGCCGCGGTGGTGGCGACCGTCATCGCCGCCGCCGCCCTGCAACTGCCGGTGACGGTGACCGCTACGGTGCCCATGGCCGAGAACCTGCCGTCGGGCTCGGCGTACCGCCCGGGGGACGTGTTGCGGCACTACGGGGGCAAGACGGTGCACGTGCTGAACACCGACGCGGAGGGCCGGTTGATCCTGGCCGACGCGATCGTGCGGGCCTGCGAGGACGGGCCGGACTACCTGCTGGAGACCTCCACCCTGACCGGCGCCCAGCTGATCGCCCTGGGCAACCGCACGATGGGCGTGATGGGCACCCCGGAGCTTCGGGACCGGGTGGCCGAGTTGGCCCGTGAGGTGGGCGAGGGCGGCTGGGCCATGCCGCTGCCGGAGGAACTGCGCGAGGGACTCGACTCGCCGCTGGCCGACATCGCGAACGTGTCCGGCGAGCGGGCCGGCGGCATGCTGGTGGCCGGGCACTACCTCGGCGAGTTCGTCGCGGACGGGGTGTCCTGGGCCCACCTGGACGTGGCAGGGCCGGCGTTCAACACGGGCAAGGCGTACGGGTACACCACCCCGGGCGGGACGGGGGTGCCGGTGCGGACGCTGCTGGCGGTGCTGGCCGACATCGCCGGCCGCTGAGACCGGTCACCCTGGATCCGCGCCCACCCTCGATCCGGCTGCCCGTTCGCCCTGCGCGGACACGACGGCACCCGCGGCCGGCGGGGCCGGACCGCGCCGGTCAGCCCTCCAGGGCCTCGCGCTCGGCGCGCTTGCGCAGGATGGTCTGCCGCCGCGAGTAGTCGCGCATGCGCTGCGGATAGCCCACGATGGCGGCGTCGTACACCGGCAGCGACCGGGCGCGGGCGAACGCCCGGGCGGCGCCCGCGTCCCGCACCGGGCGGCGGGTGAACTCCCCGTCGTGCGCCACCAGCAGCATCGTGGTGCCGGTCACCGCGGTGCGCGGCTCGACGAACACCTCCACCCCTCGCCGGGCCGTCACCCACTCGTCCAGTGCGCGTTCGGCGGCAGCGCGCTCGCTGCGGCCGCTCGGCGCGCCGGGCGCGGGACGGCGCCGTCGCGAGAACAGACCCACCGTGCGCTCCCTTCGCCGTCCGCCGTCACCGGTGCCCATGGGACAGACTGGACACTTCACCAGTGTCCCCCGGCTCCCGTCAAACGCCGGTAACGGCTCAATGCCAAGATGGACAGGGCGCCACGCACAACCCCGCGTGCGCGCGGGCGACCGCCGATACCGAAGGCAAGGAGCACGATGACCGACACCGCCGTCGACCTGGTGATTCTCGGCGGGGGCTCCGCCGGCTACGCGTGTGCGCTACGGGCCGCGGAGCTCGGTTCCTCCGTGGTGCTCATCGAACGGGACAAGCTGGGCGGCACCTGCCTGCACCGCGGCTGCATCCCGACCAAGGCCCTGCTGCACGCCGCGGAGGTCGCCGACGAGATCAGGGAGGCGTCCGCAGTCGGGCTCAATGCGAGCTTCGACGGGGTGGACGTCGAGGGCCTGCACCAGTACAAGAACGCCATCGTGAACAAGCACTTCAAGGGGCTGACCGGGCTGGTCAAGGGCCGTGGGGTGCAGATCGTGGCCGGTGACGGGGTGTTCGTCGGGCCACGCAGCGTGCGGGTCGGTGACGACACCTACACCGGCACGAACGTCGTGCTGGCCACCGGCTCGTACTCCCGCACGCTGCCCGGACTGGACATCACCGGGCGGGTCATCACCAGCGAGCAGGCGCTGGAACTGCAGTGGGTGCCGCAGAAGGCGCTGGTGCTGGGCGGCGGGGTGATCGGGGTGGAGTTCGCCTCGGTATGGGCCTCCCTGGGTGCCGAGGTGACCATCATCGAGGCGCTGCCCTCGCTGGTACCGGCCGAGGACCCGTGGGTCGGCAAGCAGTTGGAGCGGGCCTTCCGCAAGCGCAAGATCGGCTTCAAGACGGGCGTCAAGTTCAGCGGCGTCACCCAGGACGACAACGGGGTGACGGTGACGCTGGAGTCCGGCGACACCCTGCAGGCGGACCTGTTGCTGGTCGCGGTGGGCCGCGGGGCCGCCACCGCCGGCTGCGGGTTCGAGGAGGCCGGCGTGACGATGGACCGCGGCTTCGTCCTGACCAACGAGCGACTGGCTACCAACCTGCCGAACGTGTTCGCGATCGGGGACATCGTGCCCGGCCTGCAACTGGCGCACCGCAGCTTCCAGCAGGGCATCTTCGTGGCCGAGGAGATCGCCGGCCTGAACCCGATCGTGGTGCCGGACGCCAAGGTCCCCCGCATCACCTACTGCGACCCGCAGGTCGCCTCGGTGGGCCTGACCGAGCAGCAGGCGAACGAGCAGTACGGCGAGGTCGAAACCTTCGTGTTCAACTCGGGCGGCAACGCCAAGACGGACATCCTGCGCACCGCCGGTGGCATCAAGGTGGTACGCGCCAAGGACGGTCCCGTGGTGGGCTTCCACATGGTGGGCGGCCGGATCGGCGAGCTGATCGGCGAGGCGCAGATGATCGTCGGCTGGGAGGCCTACCCGGAGGACGTGGCGCCCTACATCCACGGCCATCCGACCCAGTACGAGCAGATCGGCGAGACCATGCTGGCGCTGGCCGGCAAGCCGTTGCACGCGCACGTCTGACCCCGAGCCAAGGAGCCACACCGCCATGTCCCACTCCGTGCAGATGCCGGCCCTCGGCGAGAGCGTCACCGAGGGCACCGTCACCCGCTGGCTCAAGAACGAGGGAGACCAGGTCACCGAGGACGAGCCGTTGCTGGAGGTGTCCACCGACAAGGTGGACACCGAGATCCCGTCGCCAGCGTCCGGCGTGCTGGAGCGCATCCTGGTGCACGAGGACGAGACCGTCGAGGTCGGTGCGCAACTGGCGGTGATCGGCGACGGCAGCGGGGCCGGGCAACAGGAGCAGGAGGGGCAACAGGGGCAACAGGACGCGGCGGCGCAGCCGGCGCAGGCCGAGCAACCCGCCCCCGCCGAGCAGGCGCAGCCCCAGCCGGAATCGGAGCCGGAGGCCGCGGCCGGCTCCGAGCAGCCGGCCGAGGCGCCGTCCACCGAGACCGAGCAACCGGCCGCACAGCCGACGGCCGGCGCGGACTCGCAGCCGGCTGGCAGCGGTGCGGCGCCTGGTCCGGCCGAGGGAACGGTCGTCACCATGCCGGCCATGGGTGAGTCGGTCACCGAGGGCACCATCACCCGCTGGCTGAAGCAGGTCGGCGACACGGTGGCCGTCGACGAACCGCTGCTGGAGATCTCCACCGACAAGGTGGACACCGAGATGCCGTCACCGGCGGCCGGCACGTTGCTGGAGATCCTGGCCCAGGAGGACGACACCGTCGAGGTGGGCGGCAGGCTGGCGATCATCGGAGAGCCGGGCGGCGCAGCAAAGGCACCCGAGCAGGCGGCGCAGCAGCCCGCGGAACCGGAGCCGCAGGCGCCCAGCCAGCAGCAGGCGCCCAGCCAGGAGCAGGCACCGGCCCAGCCCGAACCCGCCCAGGCCGAGCCCGAGCGGCCGGCCGCGGCGCAGAAGCAGCAGCCAGCACCGCAGGCACAAGCCCAGCCGGAACCCGCGGCCCCGGCCGCCGAGGAGCGTCCCGAGCCGGGAACTTCGGCCGGCTCCGAGGCGGCCCGGCAGGCCGCGCCACCGCCGGCCCCGCGCAGCGCCGCGC
>DASSTH010000516.1:0-9935 GCA_035708025.1 Nakamurella sp.
GCCGATGCACAGGGTGAACACGATGCGCCGGGGAACCGTCGGCAGCACCTTGGGCCCGATGAGCATCCCGGCCGCCAGCCCGGTGAACACCGTGCCGAACAGGATCCCGTACCCTGCGTTGCCCGCCCCCAGGGTGGCGACGTACGCCTGCGCCACCCCGGCCACCAGCCCGCCGGCGCCGAACGCGCCCAGGATGCCGATGTAGATCGCCCGCATGATCCGGGAGTTCTTGACGAATCCGACGCCCTCCCGGATCAGCGAGAACACCGACTTCGCGGGCGGCCGCTCGCCCAGGAAGGCCGGGATCAGGTGCCGGGTGAAGAACAGCACGGCGGCGGCCAGGAAGTAGGTGGCCGCATCCAGCGCCAGGGCGATGTAGATGGCCACCGCGGAGGTGCCGCTGATCAGCGCGCCGGTCGCGCCGGCATCCGGCACCGGTGGGGCACCGAAGAACTGCGCGGTGGTGGCCAGCAACGCGAACACCACGGCGGCCACCGGCACCATGCCGTACACCGAGACGTAGTTGAGCTGGTTGGCCACCGCCAGCCGCTCGCGGGGCACGATGTTCACCCACAGCGCCTGCTTGGCCGGGTTGGAGAACAGCCCGACGGCCTCCACCAGGAACTGCGCAGCCAGCAGCCAGTACAGGCTGCCGGAGAACATGATCGACAGGTACAGCAGGCCGGCCACCGAGTCGCCGATGATGGCGACCTTGCGCCGGTCGAACCGGTCCACCAGCGCTCCGGCGATCGGGCCGAGGATCAGATCGGGCAGCAGCCGGGTGAGCAGCACACCGGAGACCGCCGCGCCCTGCACCAGGTTCGAGGAGTTCTTGGTCAGGTACGCCGCCAGGGCGGTGGTGGCCAGCAGCCCCAGCCAGTCCCCCAGGCTGGACACCGACAGTGCCAGCCACATGCGCCGGAACGCCGGCAGCCGCAGCAACACCCCGACCGAGTTCTGCCGCCGCGTCTTCATCGGCTCACCCGCCCGGACCCCCGGTTCGCCCCGGCCGGCATCGGCGCGTCGCCACTGTCATCGGGACTCCGCGCGGGCTCACTGGTTGATCAGGTCGGACAATGCGTCCAGGATGCGCTGGCCGAATCCGGACGCGATGAGCAGGAAGATCAGGAAGACCAGCGCTCCCCACAGCCCGCTGGACTTCTTGCGCTGGCCGCCGCCGGTGGTGCTGGGCCGCCGCGACGGTGACGGGCGATGCGGGGCCGGACGTCCGGCCGGTGCCACCGGCGCCGGATGGCGAGCGCCGGTGGGCTGCTGCGCGAAGGCGGTCGGCGGCGCGTAGCTGGGCTGCCGGTACGCCGACGCCTGGTAGGCCGGCTGCTGGTAGCCGGGCGGGTAGGCGACCTGCTGGTAGACCGCCGGGGCCGGCAGGCTCGCCGCGGGCGTGCTGGCCGCGACGGCGACCCGGGCGCCCGACGGTGCGGACGGTCGTCGCGTTCCCGGTCCCGCGGCCACCGTGCGAGCCGCGTCGCGGCGGGCGGCCGCGGCCTGCCGGGCAGCCTCGGCACGGGCGGCGCTGGAGCGGGCAGCGGTGGACCGGGCCGGCGGGGCCGGGCTGGGCAGGTCCAGGTCCCCGACCCAGTTCTCCGGGGAGGGCACCGGCGCGGCGGGCACCGTCACCGCCGGCGACCCGTCGCTCGGACCGGAGTCCAGCTGCGGAGCGACCAGGGCATCCGGGAAGGTCTCCGGCCGCCAGCGCGGCGGGGGCGGGTCGTCCGTGCCGTCGGTTCCCGACAAGGCATCGGTGAACAGGGCGTCCGGCACGGTGCTCGACGTCATGGACCGATCGTAGGCCGCGGGCCCGCCGATCAGGCCGACCGCGCGCCCCGCTCGCCCGTTTGCGCGGACGGCGAAATCCGCGCGCGCCGCACCGTAGTGAGGCCGTGCCGCCGGAGCCCGGCTGCGGACCGGGCCGCCCGGCCGATGCGTCGAAGGCCTTGGTCAGGCCCTAGTCAGGCCTTGGCCCGGCCGCGGCTGCCCGCGCGGGTGCCGGTCTTGCGCGTGGTGCGCCGCGGGGTCGCCGGCCGGGACCGGCGGTCGGCCAGCAGTTCGGCCGCCCGCTCTGTGGTCAGCGTGGCCACGTCGTCACCCTTGCGCAGCGAGGCGTTGGTCTCCCCGTCAGTGACATACGGACCGAACCGGCCGTCCTTGATGACCATCGGCTTGCCGGTGGCCGGGTCCTGGCCGACCTCCCGCAGCGCAGTGGCGGCGGCCGCCTGCCGGCCCCTGGTCTTGGGCTGGGCGTACAGCGCCAGCGCCTCCTCCAGGGTGACGGTGAACAGCGACTCCTCGCTGGGCAGCGACCGGGAGTCGGTACCGCGCTTGAGGTACGGCCCGTACCGGCCGTTCTGTGCGGTGATCTCGGCGCCGGTCTCCGGGTCGGTGCCCACCACCCGCGGCAGGGTGAGCAGCCGCAGGGCGTCGTCCAGCGTGATGGTGTCCAGGCTCATCGAGGAGAACAGCGACGCGGTGCGCGGCTTGACGGCTGTCTTTCCGGCCTTGCCCCGGGTGGGGGTGTCCTCGGGCAGCACCTCGGTGACGTACGGCCCGTAGCGGCCGTCCCGGGCCACGATCGGGTGTCCGGTGGCCGGGTCGACGCCCAGCTCTCGGTCGCCGGAGGCGGCCTGACCGAACAGCGTCTCCACCAGCTCCGGGGTGACCTCGTCGGGGGCCAGGTCCTCGGGCAGGTTGGCCCGCTCGGTCGCGGCGCCCGCGCCGGCGGCACCGTCACCGTCCGCGCCGGCGGCACCGTCGGACCCGGCGGCACCGTCACCGTCCGCCTGACCGGGGGCCAGCGCCGGCCGCTCCAGGTACGGCCCGTACCGGCCGATGCGCACCACCACGGTGCGGCCGGCGGCGTCGGTCAGCAGCGGCAGCGAGTTGACCTCCCGCGGGTCGATCTGCTCCAGCCGGTCGCCGACCAGTTTCTTCAGCCCGCCGGACCGCCCCACCGACCCGGTCGGGCCGATCTCGCCGCCGAAGTAGAACCCGGTCAGCCAGTTGGTGCGGTGCAGCCGGCCGGCGGCGATGCCGTCCAGCTCGTCCTCCATGGCGGCGGTGAAGTCGTAGTCCACCAGCCGCGGGAAGTGCTGCTCCAGCAGCCCGACCACCGCGAAGGCGACCCAGGAGGGCACCAGCGCGGTGCCCTTGCGCCAGACGTATCCGCGGTCGGTGATGGTGCGGATGATCGAGGCGTAGGTGGACGGCCGGCCGATGCCCAGGTCCTCCAGGGCCTTGACCAGGCTGGGCTCGGTGTACCGGGCCGGCGGGGTGGTGGTGTGCCCGCCGGGGGTGACCTCGCCGATGGTCAGCTGCTGGCCCTCGGTCAGCGGGGGGAGTTTGGCCTTGCCGCTGTCGCGTCCGCCGGACTTCCCGTCACCGCCCTTGCCGTTGCCATCGTCCTCGTCCACCGTGTCGTCGTAGGCGCGCAGGTAGCCGGGGAAGGTGATGGTCTGGCCGCTGGCCGTGAACACCAGTTCCCGGTCGCCGGCCTGCGCGGTGATCCGCACGGCCAGCGTGCGGCCCTTGGCGTCGGCCATCTGCGAGGCGATGGTGCGCTGCCAGATCAGCTCGTACAGCCGGAACTCGTCACCGTGCAGCTGCCCGGCCACCTGGCCCGGGGTGCGGAACACCTCGCCGGCCGGGCGGATGGCCTCGTGCGCCTCCTGGGCGTTCTTCACCTTGCGGGTGTACTGCCGGGGGGCGTCCGGCACGTACTCCGGGCCGTACAGCTCCCGGGCCTGATCCCGCGCCGACTCCAGGGCCGTCTGGCTCAGCGTGGTGGAGTCGGTCCGCATATAGGTGATGTAGCCGCCCTCGTACAGCCGCTGGGCGGTGCGCATGGTGCGCTCGGAGGAGAAGTGCAGCTTGTAGCCGGCCTCCTGCTGCAGCGTGGACGTCATGAACGGCGGGGCGGGCCGCCGGGTGAACGGCTTGTCCTCCACCGAGGTGACGGTGGCGGTGCCGCCGGTCAGTGCCTCGGCGATCTGCCGGGCGTCCGCCTCCTGCAGCCGCAGCACCTCGGTGCCGGCCTTGATGTCGCCGGTGGCCGGGTCGAAGTCCCGGCCGACCGCCAGCCGCAGGCCCTGCACGGTGGCCAGCGCACCCTCGAACTCCTGCCCGCCGCCGGCCGGCGCGAACATCGCATCCACGCCCCAGTAGCTGCCCGGGACGAACGCCATCCGGGCGCGCTCGCGCTCCACGATGATGCGGGTCGCCACCGACTGCACCCGGCCCGCCGACAGCTTCGGCATGACCTTCTTCCACAGCACCGGCGAGACCTCGTAGCCGTACAGCCGGTCCAGGATGCGCCGGGTCTCCTGAGCGTCCACCAGGTTGTCGTCCAGCTCGCGCGGCGACTGGGCCGCGGCCCGGATGGCGGCCGGGGTGATCTCGTGGAACACCATGCGGCGCACCGGCACCTTGGGCTTGAGGGTCTGCAGCAGGTGCCAGGCGATGGCCTCGCCCTCGCGGTCCTCGTCCGTGGCCAGGTACAGCTCGTCGGCCTCGGACAGCAGCGACTTGAGCTTGGCGACCTGCGCCTTCTTGTCCGGCGGGACGATGTACAGCGGCTCGAAACCGTTGTCGACGTTGACCCCCAGCCGGGCCCATGCCTCGCCCTTGTACTTGGCCGGCACGTCCGCCGCGCCGCGCGGCAGATCGCGGATGTGCCCGACCGACGACTCCACCAGGTAGCCCTGGCCGAGATAGCCGGCGATGGTGCGCGCCTTGTGCGGCGACTCCACCACCACCAGCTTCACGCCGGTTCCTGGCACCGCCTTGCGAGTTGGCATGGTGCTTGTCACGTTCTCCTTGAGATAGTGGGCCGGCGGGCGCCGCCCCGGGGATCCGCCGGTGCGCAGAGTGCACCCGTCCCGGTGCAGGATGCCAGAACTTACCCCGGCGGTGCCGTGCGGGCCGACGCGATGAGCGGTGCGGGTGCCCTGTCGGGGCCCTGTCGCCCCGGCGGTCTTCCCGCGCAACGACCCAGCCGGGCACGGTGTTCCCGGCCGTTCCGCGGCGCCGGGACGCTGCGGGCGTGAACTAGCTCACCCCGGCCAGCCGCGCGCGTCCACGCGGCCCTGGTCCCGGCGAGGATCAACTTCTGCCCGCGAGGATCAACTTTGCGAAATGGTGCCCGATTTGTTCGGTCCGGGCCGAAGTTGATCCTCGCGACGCCACGTTGATCCTCGCGGAAGCGGGGGGCGGGGGCGGGGTCAGCGCATCGGTGACGGGAAGGCCTCCGCCGGGGCGTCCGGCGGCACGGTCCCGAGCAACTCCGCCAGCCGCATCAGCCGGCGGTAGCCGACCACCCGCACCGCCGGGCCGCCGGCCCGCGTCCCGATGATCGAACCGGCCACCCCCGCCCGCGAGCAGGCCGCCGCCAGCGGCTCGTGCGTCTCGGGCGCGTGCGGGTCCAGGCCCAGCAGGAAGCCGGCCTCGTCGGGCCGGCCGGCCGCCAGCGTCCAGCAGCGCAGCATGCCGGCGCCGAGGGTCAGGCCGGACGGCACCGACTTGACCGCTCCGCGGATCCAGGCGTCGGCGATCCCCGACAGCTCCGGCACCCGTTCGGTCCGCAGCAGCACCGGCATCGGCCCGACCGACCGCACGCCGCCCGCGGCGGGCACCTCGACGATCTCCGCCGCGACGTCCCGCACCCGGCACTCCCGCATCAGCGCGTGCGCCCGCCACTCCTGGTCCAGCAGGATGGACAGCCGCGCCGCCGGACCGCTGCGGGCCGCCTGGCCGTGCGCAGCCAACAACCCCCCGAGGTCTTCCGGCCGCGGCTCAGCCAGATCGGCCGAGAACAGGGACAGCTGCGTCACGGATCATCACGCTAATCGGTCGGGAGCGGTGACGATACTGCCGCCGAAGGCCCGCGATCGATCGGCCGCAACGGATTCCACGCCGGCCACCGGCCCCACCGACACCGCGCGGATCAGCCGCCGGTGGTGTCGTTCAGCACCGCGCAGGCCGGCAGGCTCTCCACCGCCGCCTCGGTCTTCGGATCCAGCTCGTAGCCGTCCAGCGACAGGTCGTCCATCTGCGAGCTCATCGTCTGGCTGGCGCTGTCCATCGCCTCGGTCAGCGATGCGGCGTCGGTGATATCCGCCGATTCCAGCTTGGTCGCGCTCTCCTTGATCGCGGGGCCTGCCTTGCCCAGCGCGGTGACGATCTTGTCGGCGATCTCCGGGCCCTTGTCGAAGGTGGGCGGCGGGGTGGACTTCAGCTGGTCCGAGGTGTTGATCATGGCGTCGCCCAGCGTGTTGAAGTAGCTGACGTAGGAGTCGCGCATCTTCTGCGGGTCATTGGGGTCCACCGTGGTCATGGTGTCGTCCAGCTCGGCCAGCGGCGCCATGCCGGCGCAGAACGTGTTGAACCAGGCGGCCGACTGGGCGTCCAGGTCTCCGCCGCCGACGGTGATGGTGCTCTGCTCGGTGCTCTGCCCGCTGGACCCGTCACCGCCCGCCTCACTCGACTGCCCCGCGGTGTCGCCGCCCGCCTGACTGCTGGCCCCCGCAGACTCGCTGGAGGCCGCGGCGCCCTCGCTGGACGTCCCGCCGGCCGCCGCGCTGCTGCTAGCGCCTGCCGCCGGGGGCTGCTGGCTGGTGCCGGGCGTGCTGGCCGCCTCCGGTGTGCCGGAGTTGCTGCATGCGGCCAGCGACAGTGCCGCCGCGACGGCGACCGCGGTGATCAGTCGGCTGCGCTTCATCTGGTGTCCCTTCCCCCGAGGTAGCGGTGTTCGTGTTCCGTCGTCGGGCCCGGATGATGAGCAGACCCGAGAGTCGGCGTGCCCATTGTGGGACGCGGGCATGCCGTGGCGGGCGCGTTTCGCCGGATCCTCTGGCCGGTGACGGGGATTCCGTGCCCACCGTCACCGATGTTCTTAGTCGGCCCCGGCACGCACGTCACCGATGTTCGAAGTCGGCTCCGGCATGCCCTTCACCGTCGCCGAGCGGAGTCGACCGCCCGGCGACGCCATGGCGCGCGCTCGGGCGGTCGACCGGGCAGTCGATTCGGAGGTGGCCGGACCGCGCCGCCGGTTCAGGCCGCGGCGGTGGCGGCCGGGGTGCTCTCGTGCAGCTGGGAGGCCCGCCGCTTGGACACCACGACGGCCACCACGATCACCGCCAGCGCGATGAGCGCGATCAGCACCCGCAGCCACGGCATGTCCGCGTCGCCCACCGAGAGCAGCACCACGGCCGGCGCGATCAGCACGCTGACCAGGTTCATCACCTTGATCAGCGGGTTGATGGCCGGTCCGGCGGTGTCCTTGAACGGGTCACCGACGGTGTCACCGATGACCGTGGCCTCGTGCGCCGGCGAGCCCTTGCCGCCGTGGTAGCCGTCCTCCACGATCTTCTTCGCGTTGTCCCACGCACCACCGGAGTTGGCCAGGAAGACCGCCATCAGCACACCGGTCGCGATGGCGCCGGCCAGGAACCCGGCCAGCGGCCCGACACCCAGGCCGAATCCGACCGCGATGGGCGCGAACACCGCCAGCAGGCCCGGGGTGGCCAGCTCGCGCAGCGAGTCGCGGGTGACGATGTCCACCACCTTGCCGTACTCCGGCTTGCCGGTGCCCTCCATGATCCCGGGGATCTCCCGGAACTGGCGGCGCACCTCGAACACCACGGCGCCGGCCGCGCGGGAGACCGCGTTGATGGCCAGGCCGGAGAACAGGAACACCACCGCGGCGCCGAGCATGATGCCGACCAGGGTGTTGGGCGAGACGACCTGGTAGAAGAACGAGCTCATGGTGCTGAACACGTCACCGGCCACGCCCTTGGCGGAGGCCAGCGCGTCGTTGATGGCGTTGGAGTAGGAGCCGAACAGCGCGGTGGCGGCCAGCACGGCGGTCGCGATCGCGATGCCCTTGGTGATGGCCTTGGTGGTGTTGCCCACCGCGTCCAGGTCGGTCAGGATCTGCGCGCCGGTCTCCGACACCTCGCCGGACATCTCGGCCACGCCCTGGGCGTTGTCCGAGACCGGGCCGAAGGTGTCCATGGCCACGATCACGCCGACCGTGGTGAGCAGGCCGCAGCCGGCCAGCGCCACTGCGAACAGCGACACGAACAGTGAGCCGGACAGCAGGAACGCGCCGTACACGGCGGCGCCGATGACGATCGCGGTGTAGACCGCCGACTCCAGGCCCAGCGAGATGCCGGACAGGATGACCGTGGCCGCCCCCGTCACCGAGGTCTCCCCCACGCCCTTGGTCGGCTTGTGGTGGGTGTCGGTGAAGTAGCCGGTCAGCCACAAGATGACGGTGGCCAGCACGATGCCGATGATCACCGCGACGAACGCGATGACGGCCGGGTTGCCGGCCTGGTCGGGGAAGCCCAGGTCGCCGAAGTTGCTGGGCAGGTAGACGAACGCCGCGACGGCGCACAGCACCGCGGAGATGCCCGCGGAGATGTAGAAGGACCGGTTGATGGTGGCCAGCCCGCTCTCCCCGGCCCGGGCGCGGGTGACGTACACCCCGATGATGGCGGTGAGCACGCCGATGGCCGGGACGATCAGCGGGAACACCAGGCCCTTGGAGCCGAACGCGGTGCTGCCCAGGATGAGCGAGGCGACCAGCGTGACGGCGTAGGACTCGAACAGGTCGGCGGCCATCCCGGCGCAGTCGCCCACGTTGTCGCCCACGTTGTCGGCGATGGTCGCGGCGTTGCGCGGGTCGTCCTCCGGGATGCCCTGCTCCACCTTGCCGACCAGGTCGGCGCCCACGTCGGCGGCCTTGGTGAAGATGCCGCCGCCGACCCGCATGAACATGGCGAGCATGGCGGCGCCGAACCCGAAGCCCTCCAACACCTTCGGGGCGTCGCCCAGGTAGACCAGCACCACGATGGAGGCGCCCAGCAGGCCAAGGCCGGTGGTGGCCAGGCCGACCGTGCCGCCGGTGCGGAACGCGATCTGCATCGCCTTCTCCCGGCCGTCGGCGTTCGCGGCGGCCGCGACCCGGACGTTCGCCCGGGTGGACAGCCACATGCCCAGGTAGCCGATGGCAGCGGAGAACGCGGCACCGACCAGGAAGAAGATGGACCGGCCGATCCGCTCGCCCCAGCCGTCCGCCGGCAGCACGAACAGCAGCAGGAACACGATGACGACGAAGATCGACAGCGTCCGGAACTGGCGGCCGAGATAGGCGGCGGCGCCCTCCTGCACCGCCTCCGAGATCTCCCGCATCTTGACGGTCCCGGTCCCGGTGGCCAACACGCCGGCGCGCAGCACGAAGGCGATGGCCAGCGCGATCAGGGCAACCACCCCGACGCCGATCACGATCGCCTTGTCGCCACCCGAGACGGCTAGCTGGGCCGCGTCCGCGGCAGCAACGTAGTGGGGCATATGCTCCTGATCCTTCGCACAGAGCACCAGGACCGCGGAGTGCGGACCGGCGCTGGTCGACACGCGTCATTCCGCCGGTCACCCGACGTCAACTGCGACAACTCTAGGGCACGCGCCCTGCTCCGCCGTGCCATGGGTGGCACCTGTCGCCGCCTGGGCCGGCCGTGGGCGGCCATCACCCGTCCGCCGGGCCCCACGGTCCGTGATGACGGAGCGCTTCACCCGCGCAGACC
Source organism: Nakamurella sp. (assembly GCA_035708025.1). Lineage (GTDB taxonomy): Bacteria > Actinomycetota > Actinomycetes > Mycobacteriales > Nakamurellaceae > Nakamurella. Next base: position 9,600 of record DASSTH010000516.1, read on the forward strand.
GTGGTTATTTGGTGACGGCGGGTATCTGGTGCACAATAAGCCCCGCCATGAACGCGCACCCGCTGTTGACCCGCCGGCTGCACATCGACCTGCAGCGGCTGTCCAGCGCGGCCTGTCAGCTTTCCGCGTGACCCGGAGCGGCCGGGCCTGACGCCCGCCGCGACCCGCACCGATCCCCGAGCACCCGCGCCCCGGGCACCCGCGCCCCGGGGCCTTCGCGAGGATCAACTTCCTGCGGCGAGGATCAACATCGCAGTTTCCCGCCCGGTTCGTCCGGTTCGGCGCAACTTTGATCCTCGCAAACCACAGACCGAGCCACCACGCGGCGCACGTCCC
>DASSTH010000517.1:0-3703 GCA_035708025.1 Nakamurella sp.
GGGGGCGAGCGTGTCGTGCTGCCCGACGTCCACGCCGGCGGCGGACAGCGCGCCGCCCACCGTGCCGGACAGCGTGGTGACCTGCTGGGTCGCTCCGTCCACCGAGATGGTGACGGTCTTGGCCATCGCGGCCAGGGTGCCGCCCGCCGCGGCCAGCATGGCCACGATCGCCGCGACGGCGATCAGGATCGGCTTGCGCAAGCGGCGGGGGCGGCGTCCGGATGCGGCCGGGCCGGACTCCGGTACGGAATCGGGTGCCGGCTCGTCGTCCGGCGTGGCCCGCAGGACCGGTGCTGCTTGCCGGTCGACGGTGGCCGCATCGAGGTCCGCGGGGGCCTCGTCGGCCGCAGCCGGACCAGTGCTCTCGGACGGTCCCGCAGCCGCGGGGGAAAGGTCGGACGGGGCGCCGTCCGCGGCCCCGACCTGGGTGGGGCCGGAATCCGCGTTCTGATCGCCCGCGGAATCGGAATCGAAGGTTTGGAACTTGTCGGTGGAGGTCAAGACACATCCGTACGTCGCAGAACCCGGGCAGGAGCCGGGCCGGCCCGCGGCCGCAGCACGCAGGAAAAAGGGCAGGCTGTACCGCCAACCAACCTCATCGTTTCCGTCGATGTGGCACCGCGTGCCGCGGTGTGGCGATCCGTCCTGCCCCGACCGGCCCGGGGTTCTCCACCCCGGCCAACATCACGGAAGCGTAACGACGCCTCGGCAGAAGTGACAACCCAAGGCTTGGTCAAATCTTCCCGCTGCGAACCACAAACCACCCCGCGGTGCCCGATTCGTGGTCAGCTGCGCGGTATTTGGAAGGTCTGCAGCGTGGTGAGCCTCACAGTTTCACAGAACGATTCCAGTTCGGCTCCCCGCGCGGCGGCCAGCGCACGGACGGTGTACGGCAACGCGAAGGGCTCGTTGCGCCGGCCACGATGCGGATGCGGCGTCAGGAACGGGGCGTCGGTCTCCACCAGGATCAACTCCGCCGGTGCAATTACCGCCGCCCGCACCAGATCTCGCGCGTTCGTGAAGCTCACCGGACCGGCGAACGACATCAGATATCCGGCGTCCGCGCACTGGCGGGCCAGCTGCTCGTCGCCGGAGAAGCAGTGGAACACCACGCGCTCCGGCGCGCCCTCGGCGCGCAGGATGTCCAAGATCGGTTGGTGGGCAAGGCGATCATGGATCATCAGGGGTTTGCCGGCCCGCTTGGCCAGCGCGATGTGCCAGGCGAAGGCATCCGCCTGCACGTCGTGCGGTGCCGCGTCCCAGTAGTGGTCCAGGCCGGTCTCGCCGATGGCGACCACCCGCGGATCCGCCGCCAGCTGCTCGAGTTCCGCCTTGGCACGCTCGTCCAGATCGTCGGCGCGAGTGGGATGCAATGCCACCGCGGCATAGACGTCGGGGTGCCATGACGCGGCGCGCACCGCCCACCGACACGACTCCAGGTCGTCGCCCACCGTCACCGCCGCCGTCACCCCGACCTCGCGGGCACGCTCCATGGCGGCCGCCAGGGACTCCCGATCGTCGGCGCCGCAGGCGTCCAGGTGCGTGTGGGCGTCGATCACCGCCGCCGGCAACGGTTCCGGTGCCGGCGGCAGCTCCCGGTCGGCGACCGCGGGGTGCAGCGGCATCAGCCGATCGGCGCCCAGTCCGGGCCGGTCTCGCCCAGTGCCGGATCCAGCTTGCCGAACAGCGGCGTCGGCTTGGCGAGCGGGCGCCCGGCGGGCACCGGTATCCGGCGCCATACCGCTTGCTGCGCTGCGTAATTTCCAGACAACACAGGGTAATCGCGCACCGGTGGGACGCCGACTCCTTCCACGTCGTCGTCGAAGTCGGTGACGCTGCGAATCTCCGGCTGCGCGGCCCACACGCCCTCGCCCCCCAGCGCGGCGAACACCTGCTGGCTGGAGTGCGGCAGGAACGGCGTCAGCAGGGTCTTGGCGTCGTCCACCACCTGTAGCGCGGTATGCAGGACGGTGCCCTGCCGCTGCTTGTCGTCACCGAGTTTCCACGGTGCCGTATCCGACAGGTACTTGTTGGCCAGCGAGACCACCCGCATCGCCTCTCCGGCTGCGGCCTTGAACCTGCTGCGCGCCAACAGGTCTCCCACGGTCGTGAAGGCCCGTTCGCTCGCCGCCAGCAGCTCGGCGTCGGCGTCCGCCGGCGCCTCGGCGGCTGGAACCGACCCGAAGTTCTTGTGCGCCATGGAGATCGATCGGTTCACCAAGTTGCCCCACTCGTTGGCAAGCTCGAAGTTGGTGCGGCGCACGAACTCCTCCCAGGTGAAGTCGACGTCCTGGGTCTCCGGGCCGGCCACCGAGATGAAGTAGCGCAGCGCGTCCGGGCCGAACTCACGAAGGAAGTCGCCGACATAGATCACCGTGCCGCGGGAGGTGGAGAACTTCGAGCCGCTCATGGTGAGGAACTCGCTGGACACCACCTCGGTGGGCAACTGCAATTCGCCGAAACTGCCTGGCGCTCCGCCCTTCTCGCCCTTGCCGTCGTAGGCGAGCAGCTCCGCCGGCCAGATCTGCGAGTGGAAGGTGATGTTGTCCTTGCCCATGAAGTAGAACTGCCGTGCGTCCGGGTTGCACCACCAGTGCCGCCACTGCTCGGCGTCGCTGCCGTACCGGCGGGCCCACTCGATCGCGGCCGACAGGTAGCCGATCACCGCGTCGAACCACACGTACAGCTTCTTGTCCGGCCGGTCCCGCCAACCGTCCAGTGGAACCGGTATGCCCCAGTCGATGTCGCGGGTCATCGCGCGCGGCTTGAGGTCCGCCAACAGGTTCAGCGAGAACTTGAGCACGTTGGGGCGCCAGTCGCTGCGGCTGTTCAGCCAGTCGCCCAGGGCTGCGGCCAGCGCGGGCAGGTCCAGGAAGAAATGCTCGGTCTCGACGAACGTCGGGGTCTCGCCGTTGATCTTGGACCGCGGATTGATCAGGTCGATCGGATCCAGCTGGTTTCCGCAGTTGTCACACTGGTCACCGCGCGCACCGTCGTAGCCGCAGATGGGGCAGGTGCCCTCGATGTAGCGGTCCGGCAGGGTGCGGCCGGTGGACGGGGAGATCGCGCTCATGGTGGTCTTGGGCACGAAGTACCCGTTGCGGTGCACCGTGCGGAACATCTCCTGCACCACGGCGTAGTGGTTGCGCGTGGTGGTCCGGGTGAACAGGTCGTAGGACAGCCCCAGGCCGGCCAGGTCCCGCACGATGACCTCGTTGTACCGGTCGGCCAGCTCGCGCGCCGGCACTCCCTCGGCGTCGGCCTGCACCAGGATCGGGGTGCCGTGCTCGTCGGTGCCCGACACCATCAGCACGTCGTTGCCGGCCATCCGCTGGTAGCGGGCGAAGATGTCCGACGGGACGCCGAATCCGGAGACGTGACCGATGTGCCGGGGCCCGTTGGCGTAGGGCCAGGCCACCGCGGTCAGCACGGGCGTGTTCATGGCAGTGAGGCTATCGGTCGCCCGCCACCGCAAATCTCCCCCCTACGCGAGGATCAACTTCCGCCGGCGAGGATCAAAGTCGCGTCGATTCCGACAAATCAGGCGCAGAACCGTGAAGATGATCCTCGCGGTCCTCGGTCACCGATACTCGGTGCGCGGTCCTCGGTCCTCGCCGGCCTCGATCCTCGGTCCTCGGTCCGCGATATTCGTCACGGTCCTCGGTCACTCGGTCACCGAGGCGCCGTCACCGGGAGTCGGCCG
>DASSTH010000518.1:0-5128 GCA_035708025.1 Nakamurella sp.
CGGTCGGCCAGTAGGCTCGCGCGCGTGACATCAGCCGGGCCGGACGGGCCCACCCCCGACCGCGCCGCGCCTGGCCGCCACGCGCTGCCCGGCGACGCGGCCGCCGCCCAGCCGGTCGACCCGGTCGACGAGCCCCCCGCCGGGCCGGTCGACCCGGTCGACGAGCCCCCCGCCCGGCCGGTTGACGGCCCTGAGGAGTCCAGCACTCCGGACGGCACCTACCCCGGCGCCCCCGTCACCGCCGGGCCGGCGCCCTCCGCATCGCTGTCGCCGTCCGAGCGGGTGATCCCCAGCTGGACCGACCCCACCGTGCGACGCGCGTCCGACCTGATCGGTGGTCCGCTCGGCCGGCATGCCGTGGTGGGCCGGGCGCGCATCTTCACCCCTCTGCGGGTCGCGTTGCTGATGGGCATCGCGGTGCTGATCTGCGGCTGGCTGTTCAAGTCCCCCTGCATCCAGACCGGGGCGGACGGCGGACTGGACCAGGGCGGCCAGCGCCCCTGGATCACCGGCTGTTACAACGACGTGGTCCCGCTGTTCGGTGGCCGCGGCCTGGACGACCCGCACCGCAACCCGTACTCGTATGTGTGGTCGGAGCGGGACGGCCGCAGCGACCGGGTGTATCCCGCCTCCGCCGTGCACCGCCAGGACGGCAGGCTGGTCGCCGACGACGCCGGCAAGACGGTGGTGTTGGGCGACAACACGCTGGTGGGCGACCCGGAATCGGGCTACTCCGAGGTCCAGGACGGCACCCTGGTGCCGATCAGCGCGGACCAGGCGGGCGACATCCGGTATCTGGAGTATCCGGTGCTCACCGGCTACTTCATGTGGGGCGTCTCCGCGCTCACCGCCGGGTACGTCGACCTGGCCGAGAGCACCGGGATCGTGCCGGTCCCGCTGGACGTGGCCGCCTACTTCACCATCGGGGCGATCCTGCTCGGGATGCTCTACCTGTGGGTGATCGCCTGCACCGCCAAGATCGCCCGGCGACGCATCTGGGACACCGCGATCATGTGCCTGTCCCCGCTGCTGATCGTGCACGCCTTCACCAACTGGGACCTCATCGCCGTCGGGCTGACCGGCGGCGCCATGCTGGCCTGGGCGCGCAAACGACCCGTGCTGGCCGGGATCCTGCTCGGGCTGGGCGCCGCGGCGAAGCTGTACCCGGCGTTCCTGCTCGGCCCGCTGCTGGTGCTGTGCCTGCGCTCCGGCCGGATGGGCGCCTGGACCAAGGCGCTGGTGGCCGCCGTCGTCTCCTGGGCGGCGGTCAACGCCCCGATCTACCTGGCCTACCCGCACGCCTGGGCCGAGTTCTACACCATGAATTCCACCCGGGGCGCGGAGTGGGACAGCTGGTACTACCTGTACTCGGTGCTGTCCGGCACCGACCCGTGGTCGGCGCCCGGCGGGCAGACCCCGACCCTGCTGAACACCCTGTCCCTGGTGCTGTTCCTGCTGGCCTGCGCGGCCATCGCCTGGTTCGCGCTGTCCGCCCGCCGACGACCACGGTTCGCCCAGCTGGCCTTCCTGGTGATCGCCGCGTTCCTGCTGACCAACAAGGTCTGGTCGCCGCAGTACTCACTGTGGCTGGTCCCGCTGGTCGCCCTGGCGCTGCCCCGCTGGCGCCGGGTGCTGTCCTGGCAGTTCGCCGAGGCCGTGGTGTGGATGCTGCTGATGCTGTCCTTCGACACCGACGCCGGCCGGAACCTGTCCATCCACCCGTTCGTCGGGGCGGCCATCGTCCGGGACATCCTGCTGGTCGCGCTCGTGGTGCGGGTCGTCCGGGAGGCGGTGCGGCCGGATCTGGACCTGGTGCGGATCGCCGGTGACGACGATCCGTCCGGCGGGGTCGTCGAGGGCACGCCGGACCGGTTCACCCTGCCGTCGCTGCCCACCCTGGTGCGGCGCGCTCGGGCAAGCGTCCGTCGCCCGGCGGCGGACGGCCCGGCCGGTGACGGGACAACGGGGCCGGACGACGACCGGGAGCCCGAGCTCAGCCGATCCCGAACAGGTGGCGAATCGGCGTAAGCGCGAAGTAGGCCAGGAAGAACAGCGACACCACCCACAGCAGCGGGTGCACCTGGCGGGCCCGGCCGGTCGCGCAGGCCAGCACCACGTAGCTGATGAACCCCGCCCCCACCCCGTTGGTGATCGAGTAGGTGAACGGCATCAGCACCACGGTGAGGAACGCCGGGAACGCGATGGTGAAGTCGGTCCAGTCGATGTGCCGGACCTGCGCCATCATCAGCACGCCGACCACGACCAGCGCCGGCGCCGCTGCCTCCGACGGCACCAGCGCGGCCAGCGGCGAGGCGAACATCACCACCACGAACAGCAGCCCGGTGACGATGCTGGCCAGGCCGGTTCGGGCGCCGTCCCCGATGCCGGAGGCCGACTCCACGTAGGTGGTCGCCGACGAGGCGCTGCCCGCGCCGCCCGCCACCGCGGCCGCGCCGTCGATGAACAGCACGGTGCCGATGCGCGGCAGCTGGCCGTCCTCGTCCAGCAGGCGGGCCTCGGTGGCCAGGCCGATGGTGGTACCCATCACGTCGAAGAAGTCCGACAGCACCAGGGAGAACACCAGCACCACCGCCGAGATCACCCCGACGGTGGAGAAACCCCCGCCGAGCGAGAACTGGCCCAACAGGTGCAGGTCCGGCGGCCCGACGCTCTTGCCGGCCAGCGTCGGGACGTTCAACGCCCAGCCGGTCGGGTTGTCGTCCGACTGTGCGCCCAGGTGGGCGACGGACTCGATGATCACGGCCAGCACCGTGCAGGCCAGGATGCCGATCAGGATGGCGCCCTTGACCCGGCGCACCATCAGCACGCTGATCAGCAGCACGCCCAGCACGAACACGAGCGTCGGCCAGCCGTTCAGGTGCCCGCCGATGCCGATGTCCACCGGCGTTCCCGTGCCGCGCCGCACGAAGCCGGCGTCCACCAGGCCGATCAGCGCGATGAACAGGCCGATGCCGGCCGCGATGGCGCTTTTCAGCGGCGCCGGGATGGCGCGGAACACGGCGGTGCGGAACCCGGTCACCACCAGCAGGCAGATCACCAGGCCCTCGATCACCACCAGGCCCATGGCCGCCTGCCAGGACATCACGCTGGCCACCTGGAAGGTCACGAAGGCGTTCAGCCCCAACCCGGTGGCCAGCGCGAACGGATACCGCGCGACCGCGCCCATGATCAGCGTCATGACGGCGGCGACCAGTGCGGTGACGGCGGCCACCGCGGCCAGGTCGGGTGCCTGCGTGCTGCCGCCCAGGTAGTGCCCGGTGGCGTCCTTGGCGGTGCCGATGATCAGCGGGTTGAGCACCACGATGTAGACCATCGTGATGAAGGTGACCAGGCCGCCGCGGACCTCCCGGGCCACCGTGGAGCCGCGCGCGGAGATGGAGAAGTAGCGGTCCAGCGCGCCGGACGGCGGGCGAGCCGGGGTGCCGGCCGGTTGCCGTCGGGCGACCGCGCCGGCACCGTCGTCACCGCCGGCGGTATCGGTGACGGTGTGCCGGACGGCCGCGGGATCCGGACCGGCGCCCGGCACGTCCCCATCCGGCGCCGGGTGCGGCTCGCCCCGCGGGGTGTGACGACGATCGCGGTCCGAGGTATCCGACATGGGTCGCCTGGCTTCCGACGTCCGAGGGTGGGCATGCAGCGGGAGGCTCCGCGATGCGCCCTGCAGATTGCATGTCGCCACGTGCAACCTGCAGGGCGCAACGATGCCAGTGGCACAGTACTGCCGAGCGGCGACCGCCTCCGGGAAGGATCACCGGGCGGTCCGGCGGGGTCGTCACCGGCCGCCGGAGTGACGCGGAGCGCAGGCAGTTCCCTGGCGCCGACCGTCGGCCGCCCGCTCCCCCGGCCTCGGTGCACCGGCTCCGGGCGGCCCGGCGGGGTCGTCACCGCTGATAGACTGCCCTCTGTCGCAGGCGCCGGCCCCGGTGGCCGGCGCATGATCATGTCGGGCCCCGGCGCACACCGGCCCGCCGATCGGCGGCGACACCCCTCCTGCCGCGGAAGGACCGCGGCCGAACGAGTCCACAGGAGGTGCGCGTGAGCGTATCGACCGCTCCACGTCACTACGAGCTGCTGCTCATCCTCGATCCGACCCTCGACGAGCGCACGGTCGCGCCGTCCATCGACACCTTCCTGAACGTGATCCGCCAGGGCGGTGGCACGGTGGAGAAGGTCGACATCTGGGGCAAGCGCCGGTTGGCCTACGAGATCGACAAGAACCCCGAGGGCATCTACGCGGTGATCAACGTTAACTGCCCTGCGGCGGTGGTCTCCGAACTGGACCGCCAGCTGAACCTCAACGAGTCGGTGCTGCGGACGAAGATCACCCGTCCGGGCGCCAAGTAAGGGGGCCGGACATGGCAGGCGACACCATCATCACGGTGGTCGGGAACCTGACCGCCGATCCCGAACTGCGTTTCACCGCCTCCGGCGCCGCCGTCGCGAACTTCACCGTCGCGTCGACGCCACGCACCTTCGACCGGGCCTCCGGCGAATGGAAGGACGGTGAGGCGCTGTTCCTGCGGTGCAACATCTGGCGGCAGGCCGCCGAGAACGTGGCCGAGTCCCTCACCCGGGGCTCGCGGGTCATCGTGACCGGCCGGCTCAAGCAGCGCTCCTTCGAGACGAAGGAGGGTGAGAAGCGCACCGTCATCGAGCTGGAGGTCGACGAGATCGGCCCCTCGCTGCGGTACGCCACCGCCAAGGTGAACAAGGTCGCCCGGTCCGACGGCGGCTCCGGCGGATTCGGCTCCGGCCGGTCCGGCGGCAGTGCCCCGGCCGACGACCCGTGGGGCTCCGCCCCTGCCGCCGGAGCCGGTGGCGGCTACTCCGACGAGCCGCCGTTCTAGGTCGGCCCGTCCGGCGCGCCACCGGAACGCCGACCCCGGCACCGGTCCGCCCGGCTCCGCACCCGGAACCGGCCCGCCGGCCCCTGACCCCGTCACCGATCCCTCGCGTGCGGCCGCGCCGCGCGCACTCTCTGCCCAAGGAGCATTCCCATGGCCAAGCCGCCAGTTCGCAAGATCAAGAAGAAGGTGTGCGCGTTCTGCAAGGAGAACGCCCAGCCGATCGACTACAAGGACACCACCCTGCTGCGCCGGTTCATCTC
>DASSTH010000519.1:0-24857 GCA_035708025.1 Nakamurella sp.
GCAGCATCGCGGCCAGGGCCGCCTGGATGTGGGCCTCCGTCTCCGAGTCCAGGGCGCTGGTGCAGTCGTCGAGCAGGAGGACCGCCGGGTCGACCACCAACGCGCGGGCCAGCGCCAGCCGCTGCCGCTGGCCGCCGGACAGCGACAGCCCCTGTTCGCCGATCCGGGTGTCCAGCCCCCAGGGCAGCTCGTGCACGAAGTTGGCCTGGGCGATGTCCAGCGCCGCCTGCAGGGCACCCTCGGACGCGTCGGGGTGACCCAGCAGCACGTTCTCCCGCACCGAGGCGGAGAACAGCGTCGGCTCCTCGAACGCCACCGCCACCCGCCGGCGCAACTCGGCCAGGTCCAGCGAGCGGATGTCCACGCCGTCCAGCGCGATGGAACCGCCGGTGACGTCGTACATCCGGTTGACCAGGCTGGTCAGCGTGGTTTTGCCGGAACCGGTGGCGCCCACCAGGGCCACCGTCTCGCCGGGCCGCAGGGTCAGGTCGATCCCGCGCAGTAGGTCGGACGCGCCGGGGCGGGCGTCGGAGAACTGGAACCGCACGTCGGTGAAGGTCAGCGTGCCCCCGTGCCGCTCGACCCGCACCGGACGGTCCGGCGTGGTGACGGTGACGGGGGCGTCCATCACCTCGTAGAACCGCTCGGTGGCGCTCGCGGTGTCGTTGGCGATGGCCAGCAGCCAGCCGATGGAGTCGATCGGCCAGCGCAGACCCATGGCGACGCCGAAGAACGCCACCAGGGCACCGGCGGTCAGCGTGCCGTCCACCACCTGCCGGATGCCCAGCAGCAGCGCGATCCCCAGGGCGATCTCCGGCAGCGCGATGATGGCCGCCCACAGGATGGCGATGACGGTCGCCTTGCGCATCTCGGTGCCGCGCAGTTCGGCGGCCTGCCGGCGGAACTGCCGGCCCAGGTGCGCGCTGCGGCCGAACGCCTTCAGGATGCGGATGCCGAGTACCGATTCCTCGACCACCGTCGCCAGGTCGCCGACCTGGTCCTGGGACCGCCGCGCCAGGATCCGGTAGCGGGACTCGTAGACGAACGACAGCGCGACCAGCGGGACCGCCAGCGCGGCGATCACCAGGCCCAACTGCCAGGACAGCGTGATCAGCACGACCACGCCGACCACGAAGGTGGCCAGGTTGACGAACAGGAAGATCAACCCGAAGGACAGGAACCGCCGGATGGTGGACAGGTCCGACACCGCGCGGGACAGCAACTGACCGGCCGGCCAGCGATCATGGAACTCCACCGGCAGGGTCTGCAGCTTGCCGTAGAGGTCGTCGCGCATTCGCTGCTCGACCCGCATGATGGGCCGGGACACGAAGATCCGCCTGATGAAGAACAGCAGCGCCTCACCGGCACCCAGCGCGGCGAGCAGGATGCCCAGTGGCCAGAGGCCGGCCAGATCCCGGTGCGCGACCGGCCCGTCGATGATGTGCTGGATGACCAGCGGGAACGCCAGCCCGCACACGGTGGCCAACCCGGCCGTGATCCCGGAGGCGATCAGCGCGGGCAGCGCCGGCTTGGCGTACGGCAACAGCCGGGCCAGCGACCGCACCGTGGACAACTGGCTGGTGGAACGGGTTGCCGAGGAAGCGGATTCGCGCTGTTCCGGAAGGTCGTCCCGGTCTGGCGGATCCGCTGGTGCCGGGGTCTTTCCGGTCGTCGTCGCGCTGATCGTCATGGCCTTGCCAGGGTACGTGTCGGGGCCGACGGCCCTCGACGGATTTTCCGCTCGGCGGAGCGGCATCGGGGTGGCGCGGACGCCAGGGTTCAGCGGACGCCAGAGTCAGCGGATTTGGAGTCCAGCTGAACTCTTGATCAGTCAGCGCCCCGAGAAGCGGGTGCCCAGCAGCACGTCCTCCCAGGACGGCATCGGCGGCCGGTGACCGCGCTTGGCGCTGCGGCCGGACTCCGGCCGAGACGGGGTGTCGCTCCGGCCCGGCGCCTCGGACCCGGATCCGCCATCCGTCCCGGTGCGCGCGGCAGCGGTCTCGTTGCGGGCCGGTGCCGCCTCCGCCGATGCGGACGGCAGCGCACCGGACCGGTCGTCGGTGACGGTGTCCTCGGCCAGCCGCTGTCCGGGCGCCGGTTCCAGTCGATCCACCAGGCGGTCCTGCGACGGGCGATCCCGGCCGGAACGCTCGGCCCCGCCGCGCGCCGTCACCACCGGGAACGCCGGAGCCGCGGGATGCTCGTCACCGATGGTGCGCAGCGGCCGCGGGGCGGGATCCACAAGATCCGCCGCGGCGTCGTTCCGCGCGGTGACGGTGCCGCCGTCCGGGCCCGCGTGATACGCCCATTCCGCGCGGTTCTCGCTGCGGCCGGCCCGCCAGGTCACCGTCACCGTCCAGCCACGCTCGTCCCGGAACGCGTCCCACGACGGGTCCTGCTGCTGGCCGCGGTCGGCCAGGGTGGCCGTCACCCGCTCCTGCAGCGTCTTCGCACCGGTGCCGCCACCGGGCCGGGCCAGTCGGGCGCGCTCGGCCATGGTGCTGCGCTCCAGCAGCACCGGGTAGGCATAGCGCTCGATCCGCTCGGGGGTGCAGCCGGCCGCCGCGGCCACCTGTTCCACGGTGGCACCGGCGCGGATCCGGCTCTGGATCTCCTTGGGGCGCAACTGCGGTTCCATCTCGATCTCCAGCTGTCCGAACCGGCTCAGGTCGCCCCGCACGGCCGCCCGCAGGCGCTCGTCGAGGGGAAGGGCGAAGGTCTCCGCAGCACCGTCGGAACGGTCGGCCTCGACGCACACCAGGTGACCGCCGTTCTCGGCGATGCCGAGGACACGCAGCGCGCGCATGGCGTTCTCCTCCCGAGCCGCGAGATGGTCGAGCGGCCTCGCCCCCAGACGCTAACGAACGCCGGGCGTCGGTCCGGCCAGGCGCGCCGACGGTCCGGGCCCGGATCCGCGGCCGAATCAGGCGAACCGGTACACCCGGGACGCGGTCCCGTATTGCACGTCGCCGCGTTCGCTCTCGATCAGTTCCGCCAACGAGTCCAGCACCGCGGACAGCGCCTGGCGGTAGCTGCGTCCGAACGCCGTCACCACGGGCCAGTTGCTGCCGATCATCATTCGCTCCGGGCCGAACAGTGTCACCGCCGTGGCGACGTACGGCTGCCAGTCGTCGGGGTCGGTGTGCGGCCCGGCCACCCGGTCCAGCCCGGCCACCTTCACGTGCACGGCCGGCTCGGCGGCCGCGGCGGCCAGGTGATCCGTCCACGGCTGCATGCGGCGCTCGGCGATCTGCGGCGACCCCAGCAGGTCGACCACGATGGTCAGGTGCGGCAGCCGCCTGGCGATCACCGGAACCTGCTCCAGCACACCGGAATGCTGCGGCATGACATCCAGCGTCAGTTCCGCCTCGGCGATCAGTTCCAGGCTCTGGGTGACCGAGGGCCGCAGCAGGAAGTCGGGATCGTCCTGTGGGCGCAACAGGTGTCGGACCCCGGCCAGTTCCGGGCGGTCGGCATAGCGTTGCAGCGCCAGGGTGGTCTCGCCCGGGTCGTCCAGCGGCAGCCAGCCCACCACCTTGGTCATCCGGCGGGAGGTGGCCGCGGCCGCCAGCAATTCGTCGGTGTGCCGCAGTGCGTCCACCAGTTGGACCAGCACGATCCCGGTGACCCCCGCCTCGGCCATCTCGGCATCGACCTCGTCCAGGGTGACGTCGCGGTACTCGCTGCGGAACTCGGCCGGCAACCACGGCACGGAGCCGCGACGCGGGTCTGTGGCCTCGCTCCAGACGTGCATGTGCGAGTCGATGATCAACCGACCGCCCCTTCGCCAGCGGTGCTCAGGCGGCCGCGCCAGGCACGGTGATCCGCTGATTGTCCCATCCATGATCACCGAGCGACAAGGAACCTGAGGCCACCGGGGTGAGATGGGATCATCGGCGGCTCCCCCGGTCGTCGGCGCGTTGATTTTCCCGTGCCCGGTGACGACCGAACGTAATCAGGGATCACACTGGGTGATGGTAGCGGCGCGCACCGGGCGGGTTGCCTGCGACGGCTACAGGCGTTCGACCACGTAGTCGACGCAGGCGGTCAGCGCCGTCACATCCTCCGGGTCCACCGCCGGGAACATGCCGATCCGGAGCTGGTTGCGGCCGAGTTTGCGGTAGGGCTCGGTGTCCACGATCCCGTTGGCCCGCAAGGTCGCGGCGACGGTGGCGGCGTCGACCTCGTCGGAGAAGTCGATGGTGCCGACCACTTGCGAGCGCAGCGCCGGGTCGCGGACGAACGGCGTGGTGTAGGGGCGGCCCTGCGCCCACGAGTACAGCCGAGACGAGGAGTCCGCGGTGCGGCCGGTGCTCCAGGCCAGCCCGCCCTTGCCCAGCAGCCACTCGATCTGGTCGGCCAGCAGGAACAGGGTGGCCAGCGCGGGGGTGTTGAGGGTCTGGTCCTTCGTGGAATTGTCCAGCGCGGTGGCGATGGACAGGAACTCCGGGATCCACCGGTCCGACGCGGCGATCTCGGCGATCCGTTGCTGGGCGCGCGGGGAGGCCAGCGCGATCCACAGCCCCCCGTCGGAGCCGAACACCTTCTGCGGGGCGAAGTAGTAGACGTCCGCCTGCGTGATGTCCACCGGCAGGCCGCCCGCGGCGCTGGTCGCATCCACCAGGACCAACTGATCGTCCGTGGCACCGGCGGGCCGCCGCACCGGGACCGCCACGCCGGTGGAGGTCTCGTTCTGCGGGTAGGCGAACACGTCGACGCCGCCGGCTTGGCCGGCCCGGTCGGCCAGCTGTTCCAGCGGCGGGGCGTCGCCCGGGTCGGCCGTCACCACCACCGGGTCGTTCAGGAACGGCGCCCTTCGGGTGACAGTGGCGAACTTGGCGGAGAACTCGCCGAACGCCAGGTGGCCGCTGCGGTGCGTGATGAGCCCGACCGCGGCGGCGTCCCAGAACGCGGTGCTGCCCCCGTTGCCCAGGATCACCTGATAGCCGTCCGGCAGGCCGAACAGCTGGTGCAGGCCGTCCCGGACGCGGCGCACCAGGTGCTTGACCGGGGCCTGGCGGTGCGAGGTGCCCATCAGGGTGGTGCCGGTCGTCGCCAGCGCCTCCAGCGCCGCGGTGCGCACCTTGGACGGCCCGCACCCGAACCGGCCGTCGGCGGGCTTGATCCCCTCGGGCAGGACGATGCTGGTCGGGTCGGCCATGGTTCTCCTCGGGTCGCGTCAGCTGCGCGGCGATTCTCCCATCCGGCCGCCGCCCCCCGATGTTCGCCTGCGCGGCCAGCGGGGCGTCAGGGGCCGCTGCCCGCTCCGGTGATGCGCCAGTCGCCGCCGGGCTGGCGGTGCAAGTCGAAGAACCAGGTCAGGTCGCCGTCGGGCATGGTCTCGCCACCGCCGGTGATGGTGATGGTCACGGCGAAGTCGGCCTCGTCCGGTGACGGGGTGGCCGGGCCACCGTCGATCCGGTAGTCGAGCAGCCGCAGGCCGGGCATGTGGCACAGGTCGCCGTTGTACGGCTTGCCGATGAAGAACTGGGCCGCCGCGGCGCAGTCGCCGGACTTGACCGCATCCAGGTACCCGCCCAACACCGTCAGTTGCAGAGCCCTGGCACCTGCGGTGGCGGCGGAACTCGCCGCGGAGGCGGCGGAGGATCGAGCCGCTTCGGCCCTATCCGACTCGCCCGCATCAGTACCGGTCGGACGGGAGGCCGGCGGGGGTGCCGTCGCCGCGGACGAACTCACCGCCGTCTCCACCGCGGTCTCCGCCGTCACGTGCACCTGCGGGCTGGGTAGCGGCAGCACCGTCACCGCGGGTGACAGCCGGACCGATGCGGCCAATGCCGCCAGGTCCGCCGCAGACAGGTGCGCCGAGGGCGGGGCGCCCACGATCCCAGTCACGCCGTTGCCGAGATCCACCCATGCGACGCTCTTGTCGACGTCGACGTGCGCGACGGTGTCTTTGACGCGGACGGCCTGGGTTGCTCCGAGCGACTCGCGTTGCTGTGCCGGGACGTTGATGGCGGTCGCAGTGACACAGGTGGTTGCCGGATCGTCCCCCGTGTAGGTGGTCGTGGTGCCGGCCGGGCCGCTGGAACCGGATCCGGACGAGGTGCTGTAGGTCGTCGCCATCGGGTCCACCCCGGCCGGGCACAGGAACACCGTCGCCCCGGTGTAGGTGATCGCCGGCCACGAGTTCATCGACGAGTCGAAGGTCAGACCGGGCATGGTGAGCCCGATCCCGATCGTGCGGTTCAACGTGGTGGGCACCTCGCGGATACTGGCCGCGAAATCCTTGAGCGTTGCCGTGTCGACCGGATCGCCGGAGGGTCCGCTTGCCCAGATGTAGATCCAGCGTCCGTCGGAGAGCCGCCAGGAGATTCGCTGCGCTGCCGGGAGCCCGAACGCGCCGGTCGACGTGCTGGGCGCGGTTTCCAGCATGGCGTCATGTCCCCCGGCGGCAACTGGAGTCAGGTCCGTCAGAGGCGCGGCCGCAGGAGCGCGGCCACCGAGCAGGACCGTCGGCTGATCCCGGCTGTCGGTGACGAGGTATCCGGCCGCCGCCAACCTGGGCGACGCCGACGGTTTCCCTGGGGTGTAGGAGGTCCAGCCGTCTGACGCGGTGGTCGGGTCGAAGAACGACACCGCCAGCCGGCCGGGCGACGAGAGCCACATCCGCCCGGTCAGGCCGTCCGGCGGGATTGCCGTCACCGGCGAGACGACCGGCTGCAGGTGGTGACGGATCAGCTTGGTATCGGCCGGCAACGGGACGTCCGGCACGGAAACCACCGGTGACGGTGCCGCCGGACCGGCCGACCGCTGCGAGAGCACCGCCCCCGTGATCCCGGCCCCACCGGCGACCAGGATCACGGCGGCCGCAACACCGATCAGTGCGGTCATCCGCCGGCGCTTGCTGCGCGCGGATCGCAGACCGGCCAGCGTGGAACGGATCTCGGCGTCCGACGGCGCGTGCTCGGCCAGTGTGCGCAGTTCGGCGCGCAGATCGGTGACGGTGTTCACGAGCCCTCCTGGATTCGGGGGCGGACGGCGGACGCGGCCTGCTCCTCGGCTGCGGAGACGCGCAGTGCGGCGAGGCCCCGCGAGATCGCGGTGCGGACCGCTGCGCGGGTGATCCCCAGTTCCGCGGCGATCTCGGCGTCCGGCAGGTCGAGGTAGTAGCGCAGCACCACGGCCGCCCGTTGCCGGGACGGGAGCCCGGCCAGGAGGTGATGCAGTTGCCCGCGGTCGTCCACTCCGTCGGTCGGATCCGGCATCGCGGCGTCCGGAAGTTCCCCGGAGGAGCTGACCCGGATCATCCGCACCGACCAGCGGCGCCGCTCGGACAGGAAGGTGGAGGTCACCATACGGCGCACGTACGCCAGCGGGAACTCCATCCGCCCGATCCGGGACCAGCCGGTGTGCGCCCGCAGCAGGGCGTCGGCCAGCACGTCATGGGCCCGCTGCGGGTCGCCGGTGAGCACGGCCGCGTATCGGCGCAAGCCGGCCAGTTCCGCGTCCAGGAACTCCTCGAACGTCACCGCCGCCCCTTCTACGCCGCGTTGCTCACCTACTCAACGCGACCGGGGCCGGTCCTGCACCACCCCGTCCGATGTTCGCGGGTTTGCTGCTGCCTTTTGCGACCGATCGGGAGCCGAAACGCAGTAACAGACCCGCGAACATCGGGGGCGAAACGTCAGCCGCGGGAGGCGAGCGCCTCGGCCCCCGTCACTTCGGTCAGCGGCCGCGGGCCGTGCCCGACGTACAGCGCCGACGGCCGCACCAGCCGGCCCAGCCGCTTCTGCTCCAGGATGTGCGCGCTCCACCCGGCGGTGCGGGCGCAGGTGAACATGGCCGGCATCATGGCCGCCGGCACGCCGGCGAAGTCCAGGATCACCGCCGCCCAGAACTCCACGTTGGTCTCGATGACCCGGTCCGGCCGCCGTTCGGCGAGTTCCGCCTTGGCGGCCTGCTCCAGGGCGAGCGCTGCTTCGTACCGCGATGCCCCCAGGTCCGCGCAGGCCCGCCGCAGCACCCCGGCCCGCGGATCCTCCGCCCGGTACACCCGGTGCCCGAAGCCCATCAGCCGCTCGTGGCGGTCCAGGATGCCGCGGACCAGTCCGACCGCGTCGCCGGTGCGTTCCACCTCCTCGACCATCGGCAGCACCCGGGCGGGAGCGCCGCCGTGCAGCGGCCCGGACATCGACCCGATCGCCCCGGCGAAGCAGGCCGGTACGTCCGCCCCGGTGGAGGCCACCACCCGGGCGGTGAACGTGGAGGCGTTCATGCCGTGCTCGGCCGCGGACATCCAGTACACGTCGATCGCCCGCACCTGCTCCGGGGTCGGCTCGCCCAACCACGCGGTCAGGAACCGCTCGACCGCCGTGGAGCACCCCTGCAGCACCGTCTCCGGAACCTCCGGCGCATCGCCCCGGGCCGACCGGGCCACGTAGGACAACGTGGCAGCGGTCACCGCCGCCAGCTGCTCGCGGGCCTCGTCGTCCGAGATGTCCTGCAGCGGCCGGTACCCGCGTGACGTGGCCAACAGGGGCAGCGACGCCTGCACGTCCACCCGCACATCCCCGGAGCGCACCGGCGGCACGGAGATGTCGGCCGGCAGCCTGGCGCCGAACGAGTCGTCCACCAGCAGTGCCCACACGTCGTCGAACGTCGCGCTGCCGACCAGGTCCACCACGTCCACGCCCCGGTAGCGCAGCGATCCGCCGGCCCGGTCCGGCTCGGCGATCGCGGAGTGGAACGCGATGACGCCCTCCAGACCGGGGACGAACGTGTCGGGGGCCGATGTCGTCATGGGGGCTCCTTTACTGGCGGTCCTGCCGTCACTCTGCCCTGTGAAGGCACCGGGTGACCACCCCGCGGCGGGTGGGTCTGATCACGTCGGCGGATGCCCCGGCGTACCGTCGTCTTCTCGCCCGGCGCCGCCCGCACGTCGCCGGCCCGCGGGCGGTAACCGAGGGAACGTGCGGCAGGGGAGACGATGAGCACCGCCGACCGGATGGCGCAGATGCGGCTGAACTATTCCACCGCGGGCCTGTCCGAGGCCGACCTCGCCCCCGACTGGCTCACCCAGTTCCGCCGCTGGTTCGACGACGCGGTCGCCGCCGGGCTCACCGAGCCGAACGGCATGGTGCTGGCCACCGCCGCACCCGACGGCACGGTCGCCGCCCGCAGCGTGCTGGCCAAGGGGGTGGACCAGCACGGGCTGGTCTTCTACACCAACTACACCTCGGACAAGAGCCGCGACCTGGCGGCCAACCCGCACGCCGCGGTCACCTTTCCCTGGTACGACCTGCACCGGCAGATCCACCTGCGCGGCACGGTCAGCAAGGTCGACCGGGACACCACGCAGGCCTACTGGGCGACCAGGCCGCGCGGCTCCCAACTGGGTGCCTGGGCCAGTCCGCAGTCGACGGTGCTGCCGGACCGGGCGGCGTTGGACGCGCTGCAGGCCGAGGTGGAGGCCCGGTTCGGCGGGCTGGACGGCACCGATCCGATCCCCGCGCCGCCGCACTGGGGTGGCTGGCGGCTGGCGCCGGTGACGGTGGAGTTTTGGCAGGGTCGCACCGCCAGGTTGCACGACCGGCTGCGGTACCGGCGGGACGGTGACGAGTGGATCATCGAACGCCTCGCACCGTGACGCGCCCGCGCCGTGGCCACCGGTAGCGCGGAATTGTCGCGACGCGCCGGCCGCGATCGGCGTGTCGCGATAGGAGAGCGCTACGCCTCCGATGGGACCGCCACGCCGTGACGCAGGCCGAGCGACGTCGGGCCGGGCGCGGGCTGTCCCGCATCGCCCGGCTCGGCCCGGACACCCGGCCGCTGGCGATCCCGGAGTACCGCCGGCTGTTCCTGGGCCAGATCGTCACCGTCATCGGATCCCAGCTGACCGCGGTCGCGGTGCAGCAGCAGGTGTACTCGATCACCGGCAGCTCGGCCTGGGTCGGCTACGCCTCCATGGTGGCGTTGATCCCGCTGGTCACCTTCGGCCTGCTGGGCGGCGCCATCGCCGACACCTACGACCGGCGCCGGCTGCTGATGATCACCTCCTCCGGGATCGCCGTCACCAGCATCGGGCTGTGGCTCACCGCGTTCACCGGCAACAGCTCGGTGTGGGTGGTGTTCGGCCTGCTGGCCGCCCAGCAGGGGTTCTTCGCCGTCAACTCCCCGACCCGCAGTGCGATCCTGCCGCGGATCGTGCCGCTGAACCTGGTGCCGGCCGCCAACGCGCTGAACATGACGGTGTTCAGCTTCGGAGTGATCACCGGTCCGCTGCTGGTGGGACTGTTGCTGCCGATCACCGGCATCAGCTGGCTGTACTTCATCGACGCCATGACGCTGACCGCGATCCTGTACGCGGTGATCCGGTTGCCGCCCGTCCCGCCGCAGCGCACCGGGAGGCGGCGCGCCCGGGTGCGGGACGGCCTGGCCTATCTGCGCACCAGCCCGCTGCTGCTGATGACGTTCGTGATCGACATCATCGCCATGGTGTGCGGGATGCCGCGGGCGCTGTTCCCGGCGATGGCCCAGCACACCTTCGGCGACCCGCCCGGGGGCGGCATCGCGCTGGGCGCGCTGTACGCGTCGTTCGCCATCGGCTCGATGATCGGCGGGTTGACCGGCGGGTGGATCCCGCGGATCCGCCGCCAGGGCATCGCGATCATCGCCGCGGTCGTGCTGTGGGGCGCGGCGGTCGCCGCGACCGGCACCACCTCGGTGCTCGGGCTGGCGGTGCTGTTCCTGGCCATCGGCGGGTTCGCCGACATGGTCTCGGCGGTCTACCGGTCGACCATCCTGCAGGTGGTGGCCACCGACGAGATGCGTGGCCGGCTGCAGGGGGTGTTCACCGTCGTGGTGGCCGGCGGGCCGCGGCTGGCCGACCTGGTGCACGGCCTGGCCGCGGACGCCACCTCGACCCGGACCGCGGTGATCGGCGGCGGCCTGTTGTGCGTGGTGTTGGCGCTGGTGGCAGGCTGGATCGGCCGGCCGCTGCGGGAATACGACGCGATGGCCGTGTCCGATGAGCAGCGCATCCAGTAGGGGAGGCAACGGCCGGTGACGAATCCCGATGGGCCAGGCGAGGGCTGGTCGACCGGCGGGTTCCCGGTGCCCGCCCGGCCACCGATACCCGGGTACCCGGACCCCGGATCGGCCGCGGTCGCCGACGGGGGCCGGCAGGACTGGTATCCGGATGGGCGGCCGGACCCGCTCGCGGGATGGCCCCAGTACCCGTCACCGCAGTACTCATCACCGCAGTACCCGTCACCGCAGTACCCGTCCCCGCAGTACCTGCCGACCGGCAGCGCACCGCAGTACCCGGCCCCAGCGCGGCCGCCGTACCCGCAGCAGTCGTACCCGCAACAGTCGTATCCGGCGACGGCCGGTACTCCCGGATACCCCGGGCAGGCCGGATACCCCGGCTACCCCGGCTACCCCGGATACCCGATGCGTGCCGCCCGGCCGGGCACCGTCACCGGCGCCGCCGTGCTGGCGTTCATCGCCGGCGGGTTCGACCTGATCGGCGCGCTGATCATGCTGCTGGCGCTCACCGCGGCGGCCGGGCCGACGGACTCCTTCTGGTCCTCCGGCGTGTCGATCGCCACGCTCGGTGCGGCGGCCGCGGGTGCCGCGCTGATCGCCGGCGGGGTGCGGATGCTGCGCGGCCTGCCGGCGCTGCTGTACGTGGGCGCCGGCCTCACGGTGGCCGTCGCGCTGTACTGGTTCGCGGTGGCCGCCGACATCGACGATCCCGCGGGCCGGGCCGGTCTGCGGGTCTACCCAATGCTCTACGTGGCATTGGCCGTGGTGATGGCCGGCCTGGCGCTCAGCCGGTCCGCCCGCCAGTGGCGGCCCGATGGGCCGAGGCACGGATAGGGCAGGATCTGAAGGTCCCGGCGATGTGCCCGCTCCCGCGTTTCGGAAAGGACAGCGATGACCTCCCTCGAACCCCAGGACTGGGCGCCGTACCAGCGGCTGTCCGACGCGGTGCGGGCCTACATCCGGGATGCCGACGCCGCGCTGGAGGCGCTGTCCGGCGTGCTTGACCTGGCAGCCGCGCAGGCCTTCACCCTGGAACGGGTGGCCACCACGCAGCCGTGGGGCGAATCGCTGTGGCAGGAGGTGGCCGTCACCGACGGGCGGCGGCTGATCCTGTGGCACGGCGATGACGAGGTCGACGACGACCGTCCCGACTTGCGGCTGTTCTCCTCCTCGGTGCGCACCATCCCGCTCGCCGCCATCGTGGACCAAGGGCTGCGCAACCGGTTCCGGATCGAGCCGAACGGACAGCGCACCATGCACGCGGTGCTGCTGTACCTGTCCACCCAGACCCCGGAGCGATCCATGACCGAACTCACCGAGGCCAACGAGACCCGGACCGTGCAGTACGTGGAGACCTACCGGTTCTCCAAGTCGGTCACCGACGGCGGCCTGGCACAGATGCAGCGGCTGCTGCAGTTCGGCCGGGCGCTGTCGCGCTTCACCGGGTTGGCCCGATGAGCGCGGAACCCAGCGACCTGGCCACCGACGTACGCGGGGACGACTGGCCGCCACCCGGCCCCCGCCCGGCCAGCGGCGAGCAGTGGGTGCTGCGCCACGGGACGACGGTCGCGCGGATCGGTCAGGTCGCCGCGGTGCTGCGCGAGTTCAGCGTGGACGGCGTGCACTACACCGAGACCTGGCCGGACGAGGACGTGCCGCCCATGGGATGCGGCATCGTGCTCGCGCCCTGGCCCAACCGGATCGCCGGCGGCCGGTGGACCCACCGGGGCCAGGAGCTGCAGTTGGACCTCACCGAGCCGGACAACGGCAACGCGATCCACGGCCTGTTGCGCAACACCGCGTACCGGCCGACCCGGGTCGCCGAGGACTCCGTCACGCTCGCCGCCACCGCCTACCCGCAACACGGCTGGCCGTTCACCCTGGACACCGCGGTGACCTACACGGTGACCGACGCCGGTCTGCGGGTGCGGCACGAGGTGAGCAACGTGGGGTCGTCGGCGGCGCCGTTCGGCTGCGGGGCACACCCGTACCTCCGGGTCGGCGGGGTGTCGGTTCCGGAGCTCACGCTGACCGTCCGCGCCCGCACCCGCGCGATCACCGACGACAAGTTGATCCCGACCGGCCTCGAGCCGGTGGCGGGAACGCCGGCCGACCTGTCCAGCGGGGTGCGGCTGTCCGAGCTGACCCTGGACGGCGCCTTCACCGACCTGGAGCCGGTCGACGGCAGGTTCGAGCACACCCTGGTGGCTCCGCACGGCCGCGGGGTGACGCTGTGGACCGATCCGGCCTTCGGCTGGGTGCAGGTGTACACCCCGCAGAACTTCCCGGTGCCGGACGGGCCGCGTCCTGCGGTCGCCGTGGAACCGATGACCTGTGGCGCCAACGCCTTCAACACCGGCCGGGACGTGATCACACTGCAGCCCGGCGAGCGCTGGAGCGCCTCCTGGGGGCTGACCCCGTTCGGCTGACGAGCTCCCGGGCATCGACCGCGAGGATCAACTTCACGCAGAAACCGGCATAACGGGCGGGAAACCGTGAAGTTGATCCTCGCCGGGGGAAGTTGATCCTCGCCGGGGTCCGGGTCAGGCCGGGAGCAGGTGCCCGATCAGGTGCTCCGGCCGCACCGGGATCCGGCTGAGGTCCAGCCCGGTGGCGTCCCGGATGGCCGCCACGATCGCCGGGGTGGAGGAGATGGTGGGCGGCTCGCCGACCCCGCGCAGCCCGTACGGGGCGTTCGGGTCGGGGTACTCCAGCACCTGGATCCGCATCGGGGGCATGTCCAGGATGGTGGGGATCAGGTAGTCGGTGAACGACGGGTTGCGCACCAGCCCGTCCGACACCTGGATCTCCTCCATCACCGCCAGGCCCAGTCCCTGTGCCGAGCCGCCCTGGATCTGGCCGAGCACCGCGTCCGGGTTCATCGCCTTGCCCACGTCCTGGGCGCAGTCCAGCTGCACCACCTTCACCAGACCCAGCTCCAGGTCCACGTCCACCACCGCCCGGTGCGCGGCGAAGGCGAACTGCACGTGCGCGTCGCCCTGCCCGGTCTCCGGGTCCAGGGTGGTGGTGGGGCGGTGCCGCCAGGTGACGGTCTCCTCGACGAACCCGGTGTCCAGCAGGCCGGCCAGATCGATGCCGGCCCCGGGGCCGGTGACGAGCCCACCGGGGTCCAGGCGCAGCTCGACCGCATCCACCCCCAGCCGCTCGGCGGCGCGGGCCAGCAGCGCGTCCCGCACCGCGATGCAGGCGGCCCGGACCGCCCCGCCGGTGACGTAGGACTGCCGGGACGCCGACGAGGACCCCGCGGAGCCGACCGACGTGTCCGCGGGGTGCACGTGCACGTCCGCGATGCCCAGTTCGGTGCGGCAGATCTGCTGCTGCAGCGTCACCAGCCCCTGGCCCACCTCGGCCGCCGCGGTGTGCACCGTGACCATCGGCTCGCCACCCACCACCTCCACCCGCACCCGGGCGGTGGAGTAGTCGTCGAAGCCCTCGGAGAAGCAGATGTTCTTGATCCCGACGCCGTAGCCGACGCCGCGGCGAACCCCCTCGCCGTGCGTGGAGTTGGCCACCCCGCCCGGCAGCGCGCGCACGTCGACCTGCCCGTCACCGGAACCGTCGCGCGCCGGTTCCGGCGGCAGCGGCAGGTCCCGCACCCGCTGCACCAGTTCGGCGACCGGGGCGGGGGAGTCCAGGATCTGCCCGGTGGCCACCGCATCGCCCTGGGACAGGCCGTTGATCATCCGGATGCGGGCCGGATCCACCCCCACCGCGGCGGCCAGCTTGTCCATCTGCGACTCGTAGCCGAAGGTCGCCTGCACCGCGCCGAAGCCGCGCATCGCCCCGCACGGCGGGTTGTTGGTATAGACGCCGTAGCCGTCGATGTGCACCGCGTCCACCCGGTACGGCCCGGCGCCCAGCGTGGCCGCGTTGGCCACCACCGCCGGGGTCGATGAGGCGTAGGCCCCGCCGTCCAGCACGATCCGGGCCTGCACGTACAGCAGCCGGCCGTCCGCGGTGGCGCCGTGCTCGTAGTGCATGCGGGCCGGGTGGCGGTGCACGTGCCCGAAGAAGGACTCCTCCCGGGAGTAGACGAACTTCACCGGCCGGTTGGTGGCCAGCGCCAGCAGGCAGGCGTGGATCTGCATGGACAGGTCCTCGCGGGCGCCGAACGCGCCACCCACGCCGGCCAGGGTGATGCGCACCTGGTCGGGGCGCATGCCCAGCGCCTCGGCGATCTGGTCCCGGTCCACGTGCAGCCACTGGGTGGCCACGAACAGTTCGACGCCGTCCTCGGCCGGGATGGCCAGCCCGGACTCCGGGCCCAGGAACGCCTGGTCCTGCATGCCGACGGTGTACTCGCCGGTGACCACCACCTCGGCGGCCGCTCGGGCCGCCGCCAGATCGCCGCGGCGGATCGGCACGTGCCGCACCACGTTGCCGTTGGGGTGCAGCGGGGGAGCGGACCCGTCGATGGCGGACTCCGGGTCGGTGACGGGGTCGAGCGGCCGGTACTCCACCACGATGGCGGCGGCGGCCCGGCGGGCGGTCTCCGGGTGGTCGGCCGCCACGATCGCCACCGGCTCGCCCTGGTAGCGCACCCGGTCGACCGCCAGCACCGGCTGGTCGCGGTGCTCCAGGCCGTAGGCATTGCGGCCGGGCACGTCGGCGTGCGTCAGCACGGCGGACACGCCGGGGATGGCCAGCGCCGGGCCGACGTCCAGCCGGGTGATCAGCGCGTGCGGGTGTGGGCTGCGCAGCGTCGAGCCCCACAGCATGCCGTCCGCCCACATGTCCGAGGAGTAGGCGAAGGCGCCCTGCACCTTGTGCGTGCCGTCCGGCCGGACCGGGCTCTCCCCGACCCCGCCGGCGACGGTGGTGCGCTCCGGTGCCGTGGCGGTGGAGGTGGTGGCGGCGGAGGGCGCGGCCGCGAACCCAACGGGAGACGCCAGGGCAGGCGCAACGGGGGCGGGCGCGCTCACGGCCGGCTTCCGGACAGCGTGGCGGCGGCAGCGTGCACCGCGTCGATGATCTTCTCGTACCCGGTGCAGCGGCACAGGTTGCCGGCCAGTGCCTCGCGGATCTGCAGGTCCGACGGCTGCGGGTGCCGGCGCAACAGGTCGGTGGCCGCCACCACCAGGCCGGGGGTGCAGAACCCGCACTGCACCGCGCCGGCCGCCACGAACGCCTGCTGTACCGGGGACAACTCCGCGCCGGATGTCCCGTCACCGGCCGTGCCGCCCAGGCCCTCCACCGTGGTGACCGACCGGCCCTCGGCCTGCCCGGCCGCGACCAGGCAGGCGCACACCGGCACGTCGTCCAGCAGCACCGTGCAGGAGCCGCACTCGCCCTGCTCGCAGGCGTTCTTCGAGCCGGGCAGCCCGAGCCGCTCACGCAACACATACAGCAGGCTCTCGCCGGGCCACACGTCGTCGGCGATGCGGTCGGAACCGTTGATCCGCATCCGCACCCGGATGGTGCCCTCGGTGGACTGCATCAGCTGGTGCCTCCCGTCTCCGTCTCGCCCCGGCCGTCGCGCCGGTAGTCCTCCCAGGCCCAGCCCAGGGTGCGGGCGGCCAGCACCGCCAGCGCGTGCCGGCGGTAGGCGGCGGACCCGCGTACGTCGTCGACCGGCGAGGCGGCGTCGGCCACCAGGTCCCCGAACCGGCGGGCGACCGGGCCGGGCAGCCGCTCCCGGCTGTCCCAGAGTCCGCCGTCGACCAGGGTCTCGGTCAGGTACTGCTCGGCCTCCGACGTGACCCGCGGCGTGGGGGACGCCGACCCGATGGCCGCCCCCACTCGCCGGTGCGCGACGTCCAGTTCCAGGCCGAACGAGCAGACCGCGATCACCATGGCGTTGCGGGTGCCTATCTTGGCGAACTGCTGCGGGCCCGGCCGGCTGGGCAGCATGACGGCGGTCACCAGCTCGTCCTCGGCCAGCACGTTGCGCTTGACGCCGGTGAAGAACTCCGTCACCGGAACGGTCCTGGTGCCCCGCACCGAGGCGATCTCGATCGTCGCGCGGGAGGCCAGCAGCGGGGGATGGGCGTCCCCGGCCGGTGACGAGGTGCCCAGGTTGCCGCCCACCGTTCCGGCGTTGCGGATCTGCGGTGAGCCCACCGTGCGGGACGCCATGGCCAGGCCGGGCAGCAGATCGCCCAGTTCGTCGATGATCCTGGTGTACGGCACCCCGGCCCCCAGCCGCACGGTGCCGTTCTCGGTGGACCATTCGGCCAGCCCGGGCAGCAGCCGCAGGTCCAGCAGCCCGGGTGGGCGGGTGCGGCCGAAGTTCATGCCGACCATCACGTCGGTGCCGCCGGCCACCGGCAGCAGGTCCGGCCGCTCGGCCTTGGCGGCCAGCGCCTCCGCCAGCGTCGAGGGCCTGACCATCAGCACTGGTGCCGTACCTCCGCATGTTCGATCGCCGCCCGGTGGTTCGGGCGGGGTTGATGCACTATGCCACGGTGCGGCCGGATGACGCCTGCGGTCTGCACGGAAGCCGCGGGGAATCGCCCTCGCCCCGCACGGAAACCGCGGGGACCGCCCTCGCCCCGCACGGAAACCGCCGGGAACCGCCCCGCGAAACGACGGGGCGCCGGCTGCGACCGAGGCAGCCGCCTCCAGCCGCCCCGCGACCGACGGGGCGCAGGCTGCCACCGAGGCTGCGCGGCCCGGGCGGACGATCAGGAGCGCTGGCCGACCGGCACGTACGCCCGCTCGGGCTCGCCGACGTACACCTGCCGCGGGCGGCCGATCTTGGTGGCGGGGTCGCGGATCATCTCCTGCCACTGGGCGATCCAGCCCGGCAGCCGGCCGATCGCGAACAGCACGGTGAACATCTTGGTCGGGAAGCCCATCGCCTTGTAGATCAGGCCGGTGTAGAAGTCCACGTTCGGGTACAGCTTGCGCTCGACGAAGTAGTCGTCCGACAGCGCGACCTCCTCCAGCTGCTTGGCGAGGTCGAGCAGCTCGTCGCTGGCGCCCAGGTTCTCCAGGATCCCGTCGGCCGTCCGCTTCACGATGGCCGCGCGCGGGTCGTAGTTCTTGTACACCCGGTGGCCGAAGCCCATCAGCTTGACGCCCGGCTCCTTGGCCTTGACCCGCTTGACGAACGAGTCGATGTCCCCGCCGTCGTCGCGGATGCCCTCCAGCATCTCCAGCACCGCCTGGTTGGCGCCGCCGTGCAGGGGACCGAACAGCGCGTTGATGCCCGCGGAGATGGAGGCGAACAGGTTGGCGTGCGACGACCCGACCAGCCGCACCGTGGAGGTGGAGCAGTTCTGTTCGTGGTCGGCGTGCAGGATCAGCAGCTGGTCCAGCGCCTTGGCCATCGCCGGGTCCACCTGGTACGGCTCGGCCGGGAAGCCGAAGCACATGCGGAGGAAGTTCCCCACCAGGTCCAGGGAGTTGTCCGGGTACAGCAGCGGCTGGCCGATGGTCTTCTTGTACGCGTAGGCGGCGATGGTGGGCAGCTTGGCCAGCAGCCGGATGGTGGACAGCTCCACCTGCTCGGCGTTGAACGGGTCGAGGGCGTCCTGGTAGAAGGTGGACAGCGCGGACACCGCCGAGCTGAGCACGGGCATCGGGTGCGCGTCCCGGGGGAAGCCGTCGAAGAACCGCTTCAGGTCCTCGTGCAGCAGGGTGTGCCGGGAGATCCGCGCGGTGAACGCGGCCAGCTGCTGCTCGGTGGGCAGTTCGCCGTGGATCAGCAGGTAGCTGGTCTCGATGAAGGTGGATTGCTCGGCCAGCTGCTCGATCGGGTAGCCGCGGTAGCGCAGCACCCCGGCGTCGCCGTCGATGTAGGTGATCTTGGAGGTGGTGGATCCGGTGTTGGTGTAGCCCGGGTCCAGCGTGACCAGGCCGGTGGTGGACAGCAGCTTGGAGATGTCGAAGCCGGAGGAGCCCTGCGTCGCCGTGGTGACCGGCATGTCCAACGTGGTCTCGCCGTAGGTCAATGTCGCCTTATCGGCCTGGCTGTTCGCGTCCGACATCCCGGTGTCTCGCCTTCTCCCGTCGCCCCGGCCGAGGGCCGGCTTCCTCCCCGCAAGGTTAGTGGCCGTTCGCATCGGTCCGATCCGCGCCCCCGCGCCGACCAGAGGGTGCCCGGCCCTGCTCATCGCCGCTCCGCCACGACTCCGCCCCGCGGCCCAACCGGCAAACGGAGCGCCGCCCGGCTGACCGGCGCGCTTCCCCTCGCCGCCGCGCAATACGGACATTAGGCTGCTGGCACCCGGCGCAATGGAGCATCGGGCACTGCCGCATCAGGAGGCCCTGCCGCCATGACCATGACCCTGGCTGCGATCCTGGCCGAGTCGGCCGCCCGCCACCCGGACCGCGACGCGGTGGTGCTCGGTGACCAGCGGATCAGCTACGCCGAGCTGTGGGAGCAGACCCGCCGGTACGCGGCGGTGCTGTCCGACCGTGGCGTCGGCCCCGGGGACACCGTCGCCATGCTGATGCCCAACGTGCCCGACTTCCCGCGGGTGTACTACGCCGCGCTGTCCCTCGGTGCCGTCGTGGTGCCGGTGCATGCGCTGCTGGTGGGCCGCGAGATCGCCTACGTACTACGGGATTCCGGCGCCAAGGTGCTGGTCGCGGCGGCCCCGTTGTTGTCGCAGGGCGCGGCCGGGGCGGCGGAGGCCGGCGTGCCGGTGCTGGCCGTGATGGGCGGTGACGGCACCGACCGGCTGGACCTGGCCGCCGCGGACGCCGAGCCGATCGCCAGCTATGTGCAGCGGCAACCGGAGGACCCGGCGGTGATCCTGTACACCTCGGGCACCACCGGCGCCCCGAAGGGTGCGGTGCTCAGCCACCTGAACATGACCATGAACGCGATCGTCAGCGCCACCTCGGTGCTGGCACTGTCCGCCGACGACGTGATGCTGGCCTGCCTTCCGCTGTTCCACTCCTTCGGGCAGACCGTGGTGATGAACGCCGGCTTCTTCACCGGGGCGCGGGTCGTGCTGATGCCCCGGTTCGATCCGGCCGCCGCGCTGGACCTGCTGGTCACCGAGGCGGTGACGGTGTTCGCCGGGGTGCCCACCATGTACATCGGCCTACTGGCCGCCGCCCGCGCCGACGACCGGCGGCCGTCGCTGCGCATCTGCGCCTCGGGGGGCTCCAGCATTCCGGTGGCGGTGATCGACAGGTTCCGTGAGGTGTTCGGGGTGGAGATCTACGAGGGCTACGGCCTGTCGGAGACCTCGCCGGTGGCCACCTTCAACCAGGAGGTGTTCGGCCGGAAACCCGGAACCGTGGGCCGGGGCATCTGGGGCTGCGACGCGGCGATCGCCGCGGCGGACATCGAGGGCCGGATCGAGCTGCTCGGCCCCGGGCAGATCGGCGAGGTGGTGCTGCGCGGCCACAACATCTTCTCCGGCTACCTCAACAACCCGGAGGCCACCGCTGCGGTGCTGGTGGACAACTGGTTCCGCACCGGAGATCTGGGCACCGTGGACGACGACGGGTTCATCTCGATCGTGGACCGCAAGAAGGACATGATCCTGCGCGGCGGATTCAACGTGTACCCGCGGGAGGTCGAGGAGGTGCTGGCCACCCATCCCGGTATCGCGCAGGTCGCGGTGGTGGGCTTCCCGGACGAGGTGCACGGCGAGGAGATCTGCGCGGTGGTGGTGCGATCCCCGGAGGGCGCCGACCTGGACGCGCCCGGCCTGATCGACTGGTGCAAGGAGCGTCTGGGCCGTCACAAGTACCCTCGGCGGGTGGAGTTCGCCGAGTCGCTCCCGCTGGGCCCGTCCGGGAAGGTGCTCAAGCGGGAGATCGTCAAGACCCTGTAGCACGGCGCGCCCGGGCCGAACGGGCAACCAGAACGAGCCGGGCACGTCATGATGGGTGACGCCGTGCGCGCGGCGGGCGGGCAATTGACCTGCAAGAAGCGGATGAGGGGAATCGATGCAGGCCAGATACCTGATCGCCGGCGTGGTGATCGTGATCGTCGCCGTCACCGGCGTGCTGATCTACCAGGGCAACCGCACGGACAGCGGCGCCTCCGGTGACGTGACCGTCACCCAGACCTCCTACGTGCCGGGCACCGGCACCAGTACCGGCTCGCTGCCGGGGACCTCCGGCGGGGACCCGACTTCCGGCCGCCCGGGCACGACGTCGCACTCGGGATCCCCGTCACCGTCCACCAAGTCCGGTGACGGGACCGCCAACGGCACCGGTTCGTCCGGCACGCCCGGCGGGTCCTCCACGGCGGGTCCCAGCGGGCCGACGACGTCGACCGGCACCCGCGACGACGGGCGCCCGGCGTCGAACGTGCCGATGACCAAGCTGAAGCCCGGCGAGAAGGCCCCGCAATTCGTGATCTTCTCCTTCGACGGAGCCGGCTCGCACGAGAAGTGGCACCTGTTCATGGATGCCGCCGAGCCGACCGATTCCCGGTTCACCGGCTTCCTGTCCGGCATCTACCTGGTGGAGACCGCCAACAAGGACGCCTACACCGGCCCCGGCCACTCCGCGGGCAAGGCGTCGATCGGGTTCGGCGGCACCAAGGAGGAGATCGTCACCGAGGTGGAGGACCTCAACCTGGCCTACTCCCGCGGCCACGAGATCGGCACGCACTACAACGGTCACTTCTGCGTCGGCGCGGACCCCAGCGGCGACGCCTGGTCCACCGCGAACTGGAACTCCGAGCTCGACCAGTTCTTCGGGTTCGTCAAGAACTGGAAGGAGATCAACGGCTACGGATCCGACGTGCCGGACCTGACGGTGCCCGCCAGCGCCATCAAGGGCGGCCGGACCCCGTGCCTGGAAGGCGATCTGGACAAGATGATCCCGGCCTGGAAGAAGCACGGGATGACCTACGACAGCTCCAAGAACCTGTACAGCGGGATCGCCTGGCCGCAGCAGATCCAGGGCATCTGGGAGTTCCCGATGCCGTACGTCTACTCGCCCGGGTTCAAGAGCATGGTGATGGCGATGGACTACAACTTCTGGGTGAAGTTCAACGGCGGCAAGGAGCAGCCGGAGACCGCGCCGCAGCTGCGCTCCATCGTGCGGCAGACCTACGACTACATGTACGACCAGGCCTACCACGGCAACCGCGCGCCGGTGCTGATCGCCAACCACTTCAACAACTGGAACGGCGACTCGTTCAACCAGCCGGCGCTGGAGTTCATGAAGGAGACCTGCGGCAAGCCGGACACCTACTGCACCACCTACCAGGACGTGATCGCCTGGATGGAACTGCAGGATCCGGCGGTGCTGGCGGCGCTGCAGAACCAGCCGGCGGTGGCCACAGGGCCGTGACCCTGCCCCCTCCGAGTCGTGTGCCCTCGCTGCCGCTCCTCGGAGTCGTGTGCCCCTCGCGGCCCCACCCCTCTTTAGTCGTGTGCCCCAGGCTGCGCCGGGGCGCTGCGTGGGACACACGACCAAAGAGGGTGATCAGGCCCGGCTGCGCCAGTGCCGCGGCGTGACCGGCCGGGTGTACCAGCGCCACGACACCGGCGCGCACACCACGACCAGCACGATGCCGCCGACCAGGAACGGCGTCCCGCCGCCGCTGGCGAGCCCCAGGTAGATGCCGATCAGGCCGAGCCCGCACAGCAACCCGGGCCAGCCGTCCGGCCGGGTGTAGCCCATGCACATCACGACGGTGACGATCAGGGCCACCGGCATCAGGAAGACGCCGATCGTCAGGATCGACGCCAGGCACAGTCCCCACAACACCCCGGCCAGTGCCCAGCCGGCGAACGGGCCCGGCAGGAAGCGGACCCGCTGCGGCGGCGGTGGGGACCCGGCCGGTGACGGGCGCGCATCGGGCACGCCCGTCACCGTACCGGCATCAGTGGAAGCCCTGGCCCTGCTCGTCCGGGTGCCGGTCGGCGTTGGCGTGGATCGCGTCGTGCACCCACTGCGCCCGGCCCGGCGCCAGGTCCTCGTAGGTCCTGGTGAACCGCTCGTCGGCCAGGTACATGTCGGCCAGTCCGCGGTGCATCGCATACGAACAGTCGTAGAACTGCCCGATCATTCCGCGGTGCTCCTCGGCGAGCGCCGTCGCCTGCTCCGAATCCGGTGCCGCGCCGGAGGTGTACGCCTGCACCAACCTGGCGTTGAACGCGTCACCGTCGGCCTTCAGCCGCCGCCAGTCCTCCTTCGAGAACCTCTTGGTGCGGGCCTGTGACTGCTTCCATGCCTCGCTGTTTCCCCAGCGCTGCTCCGCCTCGTCCTCCCAGGACGGGTCGTAGTCGGCCCCGAAGATCTCCAGCTTGTCCTCGGGCGTGAGCTCGTGGCCCGTCATCGTTGCCTCCATTTCCTTCTGGATGGATGCGACCATGCCCTGCAGCCGGCGCAGCCGCTCGGTGAGCAGCTTGTGCTGGCGCTCCAGGTGCTCGGAGACGTTCGCGTCGCCACCGAGCAAGGTCGCGATGTCCTCCAGGGCGAAGCCGAGTTCCCGGTAGTACAGGATCCGGGTGAGCCGGTCCAGGTCGGACTCGGAGTACAACCGGTATCCGGCGCTGCTGCGGGCCGACGGGGTGAGCAGGCCGATCCGCTCGTAGTGGTGCAACGTCCGGATCGTCACACCACCCAAGCGCGCCGCTGTGCCCACCGTGTAGGTCCGCACCTGTGCCGTCCTCCCGCCGTTCCCTGTCGGACGTCCGGGCCGACCTTCGACCCGGATGCCGTCCAGCCTCAAGCCTCACGTTAGGTCAGGGTCAAGGCGAATTTCCGGATGATCCGCCCGGGGGGCAGGATCGAGCCCGCACACCGCCCGCGCGGGGGAGGGGGAGTCGATGGCGCAGGCCGAGCAGCCCGCGGAGCCGACCGGCGTGGAGGACCAGCGTCCGCCGGATATGGAGCAGCGCGCGACCTGGCTGGAACTGTTCTTCGATCTGGTTGTCGTGGTGGCGGTGGCGATGATCGCCGAGCGCACGCACGAGCACTCCAGTCCGGCCGGGGTCGGGCAGTCCGTGGTGATGTACGCGGCACTGTGGATCGTCTGGACCGCGTTCATGCTGTACGCCAACGTGGAGGGGGAGCGGGCGCGCCGGCAGGCGATCCTGGTGGGCATGGCCTGCATCGCGGTGCTGGCGGCCGCCGTCCCCGAGGTCGGTCACGGCCGGGACACCGCCTTCGCGGTGGCCTACATCGCCGGGCGCGCGGCGGCCGGCCGGATGATGGCGGGATCCGGTAAGGCACTACTGGACTGGCCGCTGGCGCAGCAGGGCGCGGGAGTGCTGCCGTTTCTGATCGGCATCTGGGTGGCCGCACCGGCGCGGTACGTGCTGTGGGCGGCGGCGGTGGTCGTCGATCTGGTCTTCGCGATCCTGACCTCCGGCAATCGCGAGGCGGTGCTGCGCGGGTTGGAGCACGATCGGCGGGCGCGAGAGCGGCGGCGGGAGGCCGCGGTCCGGCGCCGAGGGCGCCGTCCGGCGCGCCGCATGCCGCCCGTCCCGGCGTTCCAGATCACCCGGGTGAATCGGCCGCACCTGGGCGAGCGGCTGGGCCTGTTCACCATCATCGTGCTGGGCGAGGCCGTGACCCAGATCGTCACGGCGACCACCCGGATCGACTGGGCCTGGGCCGTTGCGGCCAGCACGGCCGCCGGTTTCCTGGCGGTGATCGGGTTGTGGTGGTTGACCTTCCAGTACGGCTTCACCGGATCGCCGCAGGAGCAGGTGACCAGGCTGCGCGCCGGCGTCGCGCTGCCGGTGCACCTGGCCAGCACGGCGGGCATCGTCGGGCTGTCCGTGGGTCTGGGTGCGGCGGTGACGCATGCCGGTGACGGGGTGCCCGGCGCGCTGCGCTGGGTGGGATGTGCCGCGTTGGCGCTATACGTGGCGGCCTCGGCGGTGGGTGGGGCGCTGTCCGGGGCACCGGCCGTCTGGCTCGCGGCGTGGGCGCTTCCCGCGCTGGTGCTGCCGATC
>DASSTH010000520.1:0-11325 GCA_035708025.1 Nakamurella sp.
GTCGAGCTCACCATGGCGCGCGGCACGGTGATCGCCCGGGACCGCAAGGTCGACGCGGAACCGGGCCGTGGCCGGTACATCGCCGGAACGGCGCAGTAGCCGTGTACGCCGACGATCACCGCCCGCTGGACCGCACCGAACGCGGGATGACCTACGGCGTCCTGGTCCCGCACTTCGGGGAGCACTGCACCGCCGACCGGATCATCGCCGGCTCCGCCCTGGCCGAGGAGGTGGGTTTCGACGCGGTCTGGGTGCGCGACCACCTGCTGTGGTCGCCGCACGGGATGGAGGGCAACGACAGGACCTTCGTCGAGGCGGTGGACTGCCTGTCCGCCATCGCCGCCCGTACCAGCCGGGTGCAGTTGGGCACCGCGGTGCTCATCCCCATCCGCTGGCCGCTGAAGCTGGCCCAGGACCTGGCGTCGCTGTCCTATCTGGCCGGCGGCCGGGTGATCGCCGGTCTGGGTCTGGGCAGCGGGCAGAACGAGCTGGGCGCCGCCGGGTTCCTGCGCAAGAACCGCAAGCCGATCTTCGTGGAGACCACCGAGATCCTTCCGCAGATCTGGCAGCAGGACGAGGTCTCCTACCAGGGCCGGATGTTCCAGTTCGAGGACGTCACGATCCGTCCCAAGCCGGTCGAGCCGATTCCGCTGTGGTACGGCGGCACGACGCCGATCTCGGTGGAGAACGCGGTGCGGTACTGCCAGGGCTGGATGCCCGGCCGGATACCGATCGACACGCTGAAGGCACGGCTCGCCCAACTCGACGGCCTGGCGGAAGATGCCGGCCGGCGGGTGACGAAGGCCGCGGTTCCGCTGGTCCGGGTGGACAAGAACCGCGACCGGGCACGCGCCGACATCGACGTCGCCGCGCTGGCCGGGTCGTCCGAGGCCAGCGCCAGCTGGATCACGCCGCCAGGTGGGTTCAACACCGTCGACGACCTGCGCGGGATCGTGGCGGTCGGCGAGCCGCGGGAAATCGTCGAGCAGATCGCCGAGCTGGCCGAAACCGGGTTGGACCACGTCACGTTCGACCTGCGGCTGCAGTTCGACCGGTACGAGGAGACGCTCGAACTGTTGGGATCCGACGTGCTGCCCGAACTGAGGCGCAACCGGATCTGACGCGCACCGTGGCGGCGCCACCGGCAGCGGAGGGATCGATGGAGCACATCCAGCTGTACAGCACCGGCGGTCTGCGGCTGGCCGGCGACTTCTACTCGCCCGCCCCGGCGGACGGGGTCGCCCCGGCCGCAGGCCCCGCCGTGCTGTTCGCCCTGGGCTTCGGCAGCGTGAAGGGCCAGGTCCGGTCCTGGGCCGACCGTCTGGTGGCAGCCGGGTTTTGCGTGCTGGTGCTGGACTATCGCGGATTCGGCGACAGCGAGGGCACCCGGGGGCGAGTGGTGCCGCAGGAGCAGGTCGAGGACCTGCGCGCCGGGCTGACCTACCTGGCCCACCGGGAGGAGGTCGACCCCCACCGGATCGCACTGCTGGGCGTGAGCACCGGTGGTGCCGTCGCGGTGTACACCGCCGGCGTGGATCCGCGGGTGACGGCGGTGTGCTCCATCGTGGGGTGGGCC
Source organism: Nakamurella sp. (assembly GCA_035708025.1). GTDB lineage: Bacteria > Actinomycetota > Actinomycetes > Mycobacteriales > Nakamurellaceae > Nakamurella. The sequence continues at coordinate 1,577 of DASSTH010000520.1, forward strand.
GACGGCACCCGGCACCTGCGATATCTCCGGCGGCACCACGAGTGGCTGGACCTGCTGGACCGGGTCGACGCGGCGCGCACCAGGCGCGTGGTGGACGGCGTGGACGACCGGGTCGACCCGGACGAGATCCTGCTGCGGGACCCGGAATCCACCCGCTGGCGGCGGCAGATGGTCGAGCAGTTCCCGGACATGGGATTCGACACCACGATGGAGACCGCCGAGCGCATCCTGGAGTTCCGGCCGGAGTCCATGCTGCCGCTGGCATCCGGTGCGCCGCTGCTGGTGATCCACGCCGAACACGACCAGCTGGTGCCGGTCGATGAGGCGTGGGCGCTGTACCGGCGGGCGAGCGAGCCCAAGCGAATCGTGATCATCCCGGACGCCGAGCACCACGACGTGCATCAGGGATCGGCCTTCGAGACCTGCATCGAGGAAGTGACGGGATGGCTGCGCACGCACCTGGACACCGGCGCCGGCGCCGGCAGCGCCACTAGTTGGCCCACGTCCCACCACATCGCGCAGGTCGGCGGCGTCCGGCGGCCCGCCGCGGTGTCCGGGTCGTCATGACTCCACGAACCGCACCGGCGGACGGTCCACGCTTCGGGTTGCTGCTGCCGCACTTCGGCCGCGGCGCCACGATGGATTCGGTGGTGCAGGTGGCTCGGGACGCCGAGCGGTACGGGTTCTCCTCGGTGTGGGTCAGGGACCGGCTGCTGGCCGCGGCCCCCCACGGGCTGTTGCTGGAGGCCGGCAGCACTCGGTTCTTCGAACCGCTGCTGACGCTGACGGCGGTCGCGGCGGTCACCCGCACGCTGCGTCTCGGAACCGCGGTGCTGACGCCGGTGCGCCACCCGGTCAAGCTGCTGCAGGACATCGGCACGCTGTGGGCGATGTCCCAGGGCCGGTTGGAACTCGGCGTGGGCCTGGGAGTGGCCGCCGACGATCTCGCCGCCATCGGATCGGCGGGCGCCGACCGCAAGGCGCTGTTCGCCCGGCAGATGCAGGTGCTGGCGGACGGCCTGACCGGCGTCGAGCCGTCACCGGCAACCGACCCCGCGGCTCGCATCGACCCCAGACCCGATGCGCCCGTTCCGATCTGGTACGGCGGCACCAGCGTGGCAGCGGTGCGCCGGGCCTTCCGTCACGGGCAGGGATGGATCGCGGGCCGGCTGCCCATCGACACCTTCCGCGACCGGATGAACCTGGTCGAGCGGCTGCACGCGGAACTGGGCAGGCCGATCCGGGTCGCCACCATGCCGATCACCGTGCTCGCCGAGAGCCGGGCCGCGGCGCGCGCCCGGGTGGCGGACGCCGTGGCCGAACTGGCAGCCAGCGCCGAAGGCTCCGCCGACTGGCTCCGGCCCGCCTCCGGCTCCTTCCGCACCATCGAGGACCTGGCCGGTCTGCTGATCGCCGGGGGCGCCGACGACTGTATCCAGCAGGTGCAGAACCTGCTGGCGATCGGGATCGACGAGATCATCTTCGACTTCCGGGTGATGTTCGACGACATCGCCGATGGGGTGCGCCTTCTCGGGGAGGGGGTGCTCCCTCACTTCAGCGGCATCACAGCAGGTGCGACCGCCCCGTGACGGGGCGGTTCCGACGAATCCGCAGTTACCAGGACAAGGAGATGGGCAGCATGCACGAAAACCAGTCGCAATGGTCCCGCCGGCGATTCCTCGGCGCCGCGTCGCTCGCCGGTCTCGGGGCCGCCGCCCTGGGCATCACCGGATGCGGGACGGCCGACGAGGCAGGCTCGGGGGGCGGGGCGAGCGCCAGCGGCACGGCAGCGGGCACGTCGGGCGGCTCGGGTGGCGGTGTCAAGCAGGTCACCTGTCTGCTCGACTGGATTCCCAAGGGCCAGACCTCGCCGTTCTTCCTGGCCCTGGACAAGGGGATGTGGGCGGATCGCGGGCTGGCGGTGCAGTTGCAGCGGGGCTACGGATCCGGCGACACCGCGGTCCGGATCGGACGCGGGGAGGCGGCCTACGGCTGGGCCGGTGTATCGGCCGTGATGGATGCCATCGCCAAGGGCCTGCCGCTGCGCGAGGTCGCCGCGACCGCGCACGTCCATCCGACCGCCGTCTACGGCAAGCCGGGACTGAAGCTGGAGGGTCCGGACGACCTGAAGGGCCTGCGGGGCGCGGACAACGCCACCGGTGAGAACCACGCGGTGGCCCAGGCCTACTGCTCGGCCAACGGGCTGGACTACGAGAAGGACATCAACTGGCTGTACACCAAGGACGCCGGTGTGGCTCAGATCGTCGGTGACCAGGCGGACTTCGTCATGGACTGGATCACCAACCTGCCGGAGTGGTGGCTGCTGGACCCGCCGGTGGAGCCGCCGACGCTGCGCATCGGCGAGGCCCTCGGCATCTACGGCAACGGGATCATCGCCAACGCGGAGGCGGCCGACAAGGACCCCGACGCGCTGAAGGCGTTCGTGGACGGCGCCTTGGAGGGCTACAAGTACGTCATCGACAATGGCGAGAAGGGCCAACAGGAGGCCATCGACGCCCTGTTCAAGTACAACCCCGAGGTGAAGGCGCAACCGAATGCCGACAAGTTCCATCTGGGCAACCTGCAGCTGTTCCTGGCGCTGATGCTCAACCAGGAGACCGCGGAGACCGGCATCGGCTGCTTCGACCAGACCAAGACCGAGAAGACCGTGAAGTTCATCAACGACTACCTGCTGGAGTCGCCGATCAAGCTCGAGGACGCCTTCGACATGAGCGTGGTGTCCAAGGGAGACTTCCCGGTGAAGCCCGACGAGGCCCGCAAGAGCATCGAGAAGGTGCTGGGCCGCGACAATCCTCTGCTGCAGGCGTGACGGCCCGTGGGTGGCCCGGCGCCCCGGGCACCGGGCCACCCACGTCGTCCCGGCCACACCGCGGGCCGGGACCTGCAGGTAGCACGACATCATCGACGACAGGCGGGTCATCCCTATGACGGTGCAGTTGCAAGGCATCACCCACGTGTTCTCCGCGGCCGGCGGTTCGGTGACCGCGCTGCGGGACGTGTCCGCACGCATCGAGGACGGACAGTTCGTCAGCCTGGTGGGGCCGAGCGGGTGCGGTAAGAGCACCTTGCTACGCATCGTGGCGGGGTTGATCACCTCGACCGAGGGCAGCGTCACCATCGACGGGCAGCTGATCCACTCGCCGCTGGCCAACGCGGGTTTCGTGTTCCAGAAACCCGTGCTGTTCCCGTGGCGCACCGTGCTGGCCAACGTCATGTTCCCGTACGAGATGCGGGCCCAACAGGACCGTTCGCTCAAACCGCGCCGCAAGGAGTTCCTGGATCGAGCGCATTCCCTGCTGGAGATGGCGGGCCTGTCCGGATTCGACCGGGCGTACCCCAAGGAGCTCTCCGGGGGGATGGCGCAACGCGTGGCGATCTGCCGGGCGTTGCTGCTGGATCCGGAGGTGCTGCTGATGGACGAACCGTTCGGTGCCCTGGACGAGTTCACCAGGGATCGGTTGAACGTCGAGCTGCTGCAGATCTGGGAGAGCTCGCGCAAGACGGTCTTCTTCGTCACCCACCACATCCCGGAGGCGGTCTTCCTGTCCGACCGGGTGCTGGTGTTCAGCCCGCACCCCGGCGAGTTGCTGGCCGACATCACCGTCGACCTGCCGCGACCGCGGGTGCCGGCGGTGCGGGAGACGGTGGGCTTCCTGGACGAGACAGTGCGGGTCCGCCGGCAACTCAAGCTGGACGAGGCGGACGTGTCGTCGGGAGCGGCCGGGAATGCTTAAGAAGGCCCGGGTCGTCACCGACCCGCTCATCTTCCTGGTGGCCATCGTCGTGGTGTGGCAGCTGGTCACCGTCGTCACCGGCATCCACTCGGTGCTGTTGCCCAGCCCGCTGGCGGTCGGGGACATCCTGACCACCCGGTTCGGCCTGCTGCTGTCCAGCATGCTGGACACCTACCGCGTGGTGCTGGAGGGGTTCGCCATCGGCGGCTTGGTGGGACTGGTCGCGGGTGTGGTGATCGGCGCCAGTTCGGTGCTGCGCACGGCGTTCTACCCGTTCCTGGTGTCGCTGTACATCATGCCGAAGGCCGTGCTGATCCCGCTGTTCCTGTTGTGGTTCGGGCTGGGGGAGTTCTACAAGCTGCTGGTGATCGTGCTGTTGGTGTTCTTCCCGGTGACGGAGAACGTGGTGACGGGCATCCGTGGGGTGAGCGTCGAGATGCGCGAGCTGGGACGGATCACGCCCACCACCCGGTGGCAGACCTTCCGTCGCATCAGCATGCCGTCGATGTTCCCGTACTTCATGGCGGGCCTACGGATCGGGATCACCGAGGCGTTCATCGGCGGCGTGCTGGCCGAGATCCTGGCGCCGCATGCCGGTATCGGATCGCGCATCGCCGAGTCGGTGGCCACCAGCAACACGCAATTCATCATGGCCGGAATCATCGTCATCGCCTTCTTCGGCATCACGACGTACTTCCTGATGGCCTTCATCGAACGCAAGCTGCTGTTCTGGTACTACTAGTCGCCCGGGAGCCATGATGCCGCTGAGCACCAGCGTCCGCAGCACGGAGCGGCGTGTACCGACACCGCCTGCCCGCCGGACGAGACCGAAACCATGGGGCCTGTCCCTGTTCGTCGCCACCTTGGTGATCCTGATCGCCGCCTGGGAGATCCTTCCCCGCGCGATGTCGATCTCCCCGCTGGTATTGCCACCGCCGTCCGACGTGGTGCGGGCACTGATCGACAACCTGCCGGTCTACGCCGAGAACGGCCTGGTCACCCTGCAGGAACTGGCGGCCGGGTTCGCGATGGGCTCGGTGGTCGGATTCGGGTCCGCCGTCGCGATCTTCTACTCGCCGTTCTTCCGGCGGGCGGTGTATCCGGTGCTGTTGGGATTCCGGATCGTTCCCAAGGTTGCCTTCGTCCCGCTGTTCCTGATCTGGTTCGGCATCGGCATCACCAGCAAGGTGGCACTGGCGACCTTCGCGCTGTTCTTCCTGGTGCTGGTGCAGACCACGGTGGGGTTGGACGCGGCCGACCGGGAGCAGATCGAGTACGGCCGCTCGCTGCGCATGTCGGAGTGGCAGATCTTCCGCAGCATCCGGCTTCCGGTCGCCATGCCGTCGTTGATGGTTGGCTTGAAACTGGGCGCCACCTATGCCCTGACGAACGTGATCGTCGCCGAGATGGTGGTGGCCGCCAAGGGCCTGGGCTATGTGGTGGTGGTCGCGCACTCCAAGCTTGCCACCGATGAGGTGATCGCGGCGATCCTGGTGGTCACCCTGTTCGGCTTGCTGATCTATTGGCTGACGTCGCTCGTCGAACGACGCGTGACCTTCTGGTACGGGGAGGACAAGTGAGCACCGCGATGAGGCACGATGAGGGCGCACCCTGGGCGGGGGTGATCCCGGAGTCGGACCTCGCCGTCTACCAGCAGGCCGGATACGGGCGCGAGGACGGCCTGGGAAGGCGACCGGCGCTGCTGGTGGTGGACGCCACGTACGGATTCGTGGGGGACCGCGACGTGCCCGTCGCCGAGTCGATCCGCCGCTACCCCAAGAGTTCCGGCGCCATGGCATGGTCCGCGGTGCGGGCGCTGCAGCGACTCCTGCCGCGGGCGCGCGCCGCCGGGATCCCCGTCATCTACTCCATCAACCCGCCGCGGCCATCGAGCACCCACAGTGGCGGCTGGGGCCGCAAGCTGACGGCCCGTGGCGCGCCGGACGACGGGCCCGCGGAATGGGAGATCGTCGCCGAGGTCGCGCCGGCCGAGGGTGACCTGATCGTGCAGAAGACCAAGCCCAGCGCGTTCTTCGGCACGCCGCTGATCTCCTGGCTGGTGCAACTCCAGGCCGACACGGTGCTGGTGGCCGGGGGCACCACCAGTGGATGCGTCCGGGCGTCCGTGATCGACGCCTTCTCCTACAACTACCGGGTGGCCGCGCTGTCCGATGCGACCTTCGACCGGGCCGAGATCGTTCACCGGGTGAACCTGTTCGACGTCCAGCAGAAGTACGGCGATGTGCTGACCGTGGACGGTGCGATGGAGTACATCGACTCCCTGGCGCAGCCTTGATGGCGGAAGTAGCCGTACGGGTATCCACCGACGGCCCCGTCACCGGCGCGGCGGCGGGCCGTTACGTATCCGACCAGCTGGTGGACGTGTTGCGCGGCCTGGGATGTCGCTACCTGCCCCTGACGCCGGGAGCAAGCTTTCGCGGGCTGCACGACTCGGTGATCGCGGCCGAGCGGCGGGGCCAGATCCACCACCTGCTCTGCCTGCACGAGGAGGTCGCGGTATCGCTGGCGCACGGATACGCCAAGGCCAGCGGTGAGGTCGGGTTCGCCGTCGTCCACGATCTGGTCGGCGTGTTGCACGCCAGCATGGCGGTGTACAACGCCTGGCGGGACCGGGTGCCGCTGGTGCTGCTGGGCGGGGCCGGGCCGGCCTCGCCGGCCGCCCGCCGGCCGGTGGAGTGGATCCACTCCGCAGCCGAACAGGGCCGCCCGCTGGCCGACTACGTGAAGTGGACGGCCGAACCGGGCGATCCGGCTGAACTGCAGTCCGCCGTCGTCCGGGCCCACTGCATCGCCTCGACCCCGCCGTGCGGACCGGTGTACGTGTCGGTGGACAGCGCACTGCAGGAGCAGCCGGTGGATCCGCTCGGCACGGCCGCCGAGCCGGCCGTCCGGCCCCATCCCGTTCCGCGATCGGCGGCGGCGCCCGAGCTGCTCGCGCAGGCCGTCACCGCACTGCTCGACGCACGACGGCCGGCGATCCTGGCCGGACCGAACTGCCGGTCGGCGACGCTGGGGGCCCTTCTGCTCGCGGTGGCCGAACTGCTCGGCGCCGCAGCCGTCGACGGATGGCAGAACGTCGCGTTCCCCTCCGACAGCCCGTTGTCCGCGGGCGTCGAAGCGCTGCGGGAGGCCGACGTCATCCTGCGGGTGGACATGTCCCATGCGGACGCCGCCCTGGCCGGCGTGCCGGGCGGCTGGGCCACATTGAGCGGTGACAACCGGCTGATCGACCTGTCGCCGCCGGGGACCGGGACCAGCAGCTGGGCGCACTCGGACGGACCGGAAATGCCGATCGACATCCCACTGGTGGCCGACCCGGACGTCGGTGCGCGGCAACTGTTGGACGCCCTGGCCGGCGATCGGCGCGTCTCGGATCCCGCCTGGCGGGCGGCGCGCGACCGCAGGGTCACCCGGCTGACCGACCAGCATCGGGAGCGCCGGGCGGCGCAGCTGCGCGATGTCCGTGCCCGGTGGGACGACTCACCGATCTCGCCGGCCCGGCTGGTCGGCGAGGTCTGGGCCGCGGTGCGGGATCGCCCATGGTCGCTGGTACTGCGCAACGACCGCAGCTGGCCCGACGGGGTGTGGGAGTTCCCCTCCGCGGGCCGCTACCTGGGCGGCAGCGGAGGAGGCGGGGTAGGGTACGGCCCGGGAGCCATGATCGGCGGCGCGCTCGCGGCCCGGGAGAAGGGCGAGCTGGCGGTGGCCATCATCGGTGACGGGGATCTGCTGATGGCCCCCACGGCGCTGTGGACCGCTGCAGCCCACCGGATCCCGATCCTGGTCGTGGTCAACGACAACCGATCCTTCTACAACGACGAGGCACACCAACGCAGCACGGCCCGGCAGCGCGGCCGGCCGGAGGAGAACGCGCTGTCCGGCACCCGGATCACGGACCCCGCCGTCCGGTTGCCGCTGCTGGCCGAGTCGCTCGGAGTGTGGACGCGTGAGTCCATCACGGACGCGGCGGCGCTGCCCGCCGCTCTCGGCGCCGCACTGGCCGCCGTGGACACCGGCCGTCCGGCACTGCTGGACGTGATCACCGCGGGGCGGCCCTGATGCCCGCACAGACCCCGCAGGCCGAGGTCGTCCGAGCCCGCATGTACCTCGGCGGGCAATGGGTGGACGCCGGGGACCGGGAGGTCTTCCACTCCATCAACCCGACGACCGAACAATCGCTCGCGAGCATTCCCGTTGCCACGGCGGACGACGTGGATGCGGCCGCACGGGCGGCGTGCGCCGCGGCACCGGAGTGGTCCGGACTGCCCTGGCAGGAGCGGTCGGCGCGACTGCGCGAGTTGGCCGCCCGGGTGCAGGCGGATGCGCCGCGCCTGGCCGAGTTGGATGCCCGCGATGCCGGTTTCCCCATCGCCGCCATGCGGCGGGACGTCGCGATTGGGGCGGACTGGCTGCACTACTTCGCCGGGATCGCCGGAGAGGTCAAGGGTGTCAGCTTCCCCGGCGGGGCATCCCAGGTGCAGTTCACCGCCCGGGAGCCCTACCCGGTATCGGCCCGGATCGTGCCGTACAACCATCCGGCGATGTTCGCCATCCAGAAGTCCGCGGCCCCGCTGGCGGCCGGCAGTTGCGTCATCCTCAAGCCTGCCGAACACACTTCCCTGTCGGCGCTCGCCTTCGCCGAGCTCGCCGACGGGGTGCTGCCGCCCGGCGTGCTCAGCGTGCTGACCGGCACGGGCGCCCGCACCGGTGCCGCGCTGGTCGCGCATCCGGCCATCCGGCGGGTGGCGTTCACCGGGAGCGTGGCCAGCGGCAAGGCGGTCCTACGGGCAGCCGCCGAACAGCTCAAGCACGTCACCCTCGAACTGGGCGGCAAGAACCCGCTGATCGTCTTCCCCGAGGTGGACCTGGCCGCCGCGGTTGCGGCGGCCGTACAGGGGATGAACCTGCGCGAGTCGGCCGGGCAATCCTGCCGATCCACATCCCGGGTGTTCGTACACGCCGAGGTGTACCAGGAGTTCGTGCAGCGGCTGGCCTCCGCGGTCGCCGCGCTCCGGGTCGGTGACCCGCTGCATCCGGACACCGACGTCGGCCCGCTGGCGTTCGGCGCGCACTACGACAGGGTGCTGGGCCATATCGACAGCGCCGTCCGCGAGGGTGCGCGGGTCGTGGTCGGCGGTGGTCGTCCGCCATCGTCGCCTCGTGGCCTGTTCGTCGCCCCCACCGTCTTCGCCGATGTGCGCCCGGACATGCGCATCGCCCGCGAGGAGATCTTCGGCCCGGTGCTGGCGGTGATCCCGTGGCAGGACGCCGACGAGATGCTGAGCCAGGTCAACGATCTCGAGTACGGGTTGACCGCGAACGTCTGGACGGACCGGCTGCGCGACGCCCATCGGGTCGCCGCCGGCATCCAGGCGGGCACGGTGTGGATCAACGGGACGGGGCGGATACCTTCCGGTGTCCCGTTCGGCGGGTACAAGCATTCCGGCATCGGCAAGGAGGGTGCCCTGGAGGAACTGCTCAGCTACACCCAGGAGAAGTCGATTCTGATGACCGTTGGTTGATCCGGGCCGGATCGGACGGCGTCGCACTGTGATGCGAGTGAAGGGACAGCACATGTCGGCGATGACACAGCCGAAGATCATGCGGATGGACGATGCACGGCAGACCGTGATGAGGTTGGAGCGCGGGATGACCTCGCACCTGGTCGGACCGGCCGACGGGGCGCGCAACGTCGACGTCCACATCAACCACCTCAACGAGGACTCCGGGCTTGGCCCGTACCACTTCCACCGCTATGCCGAAAACGTGTACGTCGTGCTCTCTGGGGTGGCTCAGGCGGTGGTGGACGGCCGGCGCTACCTCCTGGTTCCCGACGACGTGGCCTACCTGCCGCCCGGGGTTCCGCATGCGGCCGGCAGCGCTGGATTCGGCCCCGCGGTGGTCATGGAGATCTACGCCCCGGCCGGCAAGGACTTCAACATCATCGAAACCCCCTCTGACATTGAGGATGTC
>DASSTH010000521.1:0-9253 GCA_035708025.1 Nakamurella sp.
CGCCGAGCGACCACACCATGGTGGCCGAACTGTCCATCGAGCGGGCCAAGCGGCTGGTCGAGATGGGCAAGGACGTGGTCGTGCTGCTGGACTCCATCACCCGGCTGGGCCGCGCCTACAACCTGGCCGCGCCGGCCTCCGGCCGCATCCTGTCCGGTGGGGTGGACTCCACCGCGCTGTTCCCGCCGAAGCGATTCCTGGGAGCGGCCCGGAACATCGAGAACGGCGGGTCGCTGACCATCTTCGCCTCCGCTCTGGTGGAGACCGGATCCGCCGGCGACACGGTGATCTTCGAGGAGTTCAAGGGCACCGGCAACGCCGAGCTCAAGTTGGACCGCCGGCTGGCCGACAAGCGGCTGTTCCCCGCGATTGACATCGACGCGTCCTCCACCCGCAAGGAGGAGCTGCTGATGAGCCCGGACGAGCTGGCGGTGACGGTGAAGCTGCGCCGTCTGCTCTCCGCGCTGGAACCGCAGCAGGCGCTGGAGCTGGTGTTGGAGCGGCTGCGCAAGACCCGCACCAACATCGAGTTCCTGATGACCGTCGCCAAGAACATGCCGATCAACGACTGACGCCGTCACCTCCCTAGCGTCCTGCGGATCGCCGCGTCACCACCCGCGATCCGCAGGACGCGACGGCGTCCTAGGACCAGCCGGCTATCAGAGCGACCCCGGCCAGCGCCAGCACCACCCCGGCCTGCTGTAGCCGGGCCAGTCGCTCGCCGTGCACCAGGCCGGCCAGCACCACCGTCACCGCCGGGTACAGCGACCCCAGTACCGCCACCACCGCGAGCGACCCGCCCGTGCTGGCGACGGCGAAGGCCAGGTTCGCCGAGACGTCGAACACCCCCGCCACGGCCACCAGCGCCCAGGTCCGCCAGCCCGCCCGGGGGCCCGGTGCGACGGCGACGAGCCGGCCCCGGGACCGCAGCACCAGGACCAGTGCACCCAGGGGCAACACCGAGGCCACGCGCATCCCGACCATGGTCAACAGCGGGGAGTACTCGGCGCCGCGAGCGATGAACAGCAGCGCGGTGCCGAAGCAGGCCGCGGCCACCACCGCCAGCGCCACCGGTCGGATGCTGCGGCCCTGCGCGCGCTCGGGCCCGCTGGCCGCGACCACGCCGATCACCGCCAGCACGATGCCGGCACCGGCCACTGCGGACGGCCAGTGCCCGGTGGCCAGCCCCGCCGCCACCGGGATCACCACGCTGAGCGCGGCGATGGGAGAGACCACGCCGATGGTGCCGATGGCCATCGCCCGGTAGAACAGCAGCAGCCCCAGCATCCCGGTCAGCCCGGCCGCGGCCGCCCAGGGAAGGTACCCGGCCGGCGCCGACCACGCCCCGATCGCCAGCGCCGCGACGAGGGGCGGCACCAGCCCGGTGGCCTGTGAGGCCAGCACCACCACCATGGCCGGCAGCCGCCGGCTCGCGGTGCCGCCGGAGAAGTCCGCGATGCCCCAGAGCAGGCTGGACATCAACGCCAGGACGACCACCACTCCGGGCACGCTATCGGCCGCCGCTTCCCGGCTTGCAGCAGAGTCGGTTCGCCAGTGCGTCGTCGCGGCCTTCGGAACGACCGCGAGGATCAACTTTCCGTCCATCCGGGCAATTCGGGCGCTCTACCGGCAAGTTGATCCTCGCGGGCGGAAGTTGATCCTCGCGGCATGGGGGAACAACCGGGGGTGCGCGGGCGTTTTGGCTGGCGTGTGCCGGCTCTGGCACACTGGACGGTCGAGCCCGGCTCCGGTTCACGCCCCCGCATCCCGCGCGGGCGACCCGGCGGCCAGCATCCGGAAGGAACTCACATCATGAAGACCGGCATTCACCCGGACTACGTCGTCACCGAGGTGACGTGCGGGTGCGGCAACCACTTCACCACCCGCAGCACGGCCAAGAGCGGCAGCATCCACGTCGAGGTCTGCTCCAACTGCCACCCCTTCTACACCGGCAAGCAGAAGATCCTGGACACCGGTGGCCGGGTGGCCCGGTTCGAGGCGCGCTACGGCAAGCGCTCCCGCTAGCTCGGCAACGGCGCCCGCGCGGCCACCCGGTCGCGGGGCGCCGTTTGTCGTGTCCGGGGGCGGATAGTCCGTCCCCACCCTCTACTCGCGGGAAGGAGTCGGCCGATGACCAGCGCCACAGCTCCGCAGGGCGCGGTGGCCGCGCTGCAGGCCGAGTACGCCGACCTGGAACGTGCCATGGCCGATCCAGCGCTGCACGCCGATCAGGCGGCGGCGCGCCGCCTCGGCCGGCGGTACGCCGAGCTCACCCCGGTGGTTCGCGCCGCCGCCGAACTGGACGCGGTCCGCGGTGACCTGGCCGCGGCCCGCGAACTGGCGGCCGTCGACGCGACGTTCGCCGCCGAGGCGACGGAACTCGCCGCCCGGGAGACCGCCCTGGAGGCCACCCTGGCCGAGTTGCTGGCCCCCCGGGATCCCGACGACGCCAAGGATGTCATCGTCGAGATCAAGGCCGGCGAGGGCGGCGCGGAGTCCGCGCTGTTCGCCGGGGATCTGCTGCGCATGTACCTGCGCTATGCCGAGCGGCGCGGCTGGAAGACCGAGATCCTGTCCGCCGCGGAGTCCGACCTGCACGGCTACACGTCGGTGACGCTGGCGGTCAAGGCACCCGGCAACCCGGCGCCCGCGGACGGGGTGTGGGCGCGGTTGAAGTACGAGGGCGGCGTGCACCGGGTGCAGCGGGTGCCGGTGACGGAGTCCTCGGGGCGGATCCACACCTCGGCGGCCGGCGTCTTCGTCGCCCCGGAGCCGGAGGACACCGCGGAGGTCGACATCGATCCCGCCGACCTGCGGGTCGACGTGTTCCGCTCGTCCGGCCCCGGCGGCCAGTCGGTCAACACCACCGACTCCGCGGTGCGGATCACCCACCTGCCCACCGGCATCGTGGTGTCCTGCCAGAACGAGAAGTCCCAGTTGCAGAACCGCGAGCAGGCGCTGCGGATCCTGCGCTCCCGGCTGCTGGTGGCCGCCCGGGAGGCGGCCGACGCGGCCGCCGCCGACGCCCGGCGGTCCCAGGTCCGCACCGTGGACCGGTCCGAGCGGGTGCGCACCTACAACTTCCCGGAGAACCGGATCGCCGACCACCGGGTGGGGTACAAGGCCTACAACCTGGACGCCGTACTGGACGGGGACCTGGACGCCGTGCTGGATGCGCTGACCGCAGCGGACCGCGCGGCCCGGCTGGCCGGCGCAGCCGATGCCCGCTGAGGCGGGCCGGCCCGGCCGGCAGTCGGTGCGGGTGGCCGTGCTGGCCGCCGCCGAGCAGCTGTCCGCGGCCGGCGTGCCGTCCCCCCAGGTGGACGCCGAGGAGCTCGCCGCGCACCTGCTCGGCGTCCCGCGCACCCGGCTCGGGCTGCACCCGCTGGTGGATCCCTCGGTGCTGCAGGCCTACCAGGAGCTGGTGCAGCAACGGGCCCAGCGGATCCCGCTGCAGCACCTCACCGGCGTGGCGGCGATGGGCCCGGTGACCGTACAGGTCGGACCCGGGGTGTTCGTCCCCCGGCCGGAGACCGAGGTGCTGGTGGACTGGGCGATCCGCGCCATCGCCGACGTCCCGGCGCCGGTGGTGGTGGACCTGTGCACCGGTTCCGGCGCCATCGCACTGGCCATCGCGGCCGCCCGTCCGGACGCCACCGTGCACGCCGTGGAGCGCGCCCCGGGCGCGCTGGCCTGGGCCCGGCGGAACGCCGACCTGCATGCCGCCGCCGGCCACACCCCGATCCTGCTGCGCGGCGGCGACGTCACCGACGAGCGGCTGCTGGCGGACCTGGACGGCGCCGTCGACCTGGTCACCGCCAACCCGCCGTACGTGCCGGAGGGCACGCCGGTGCAGCCCGAGGTCGCCGACCACGACCCGGCGGAGGCGGTGTTCGCCGGCGCGGACGGGCTGCAGCTGATCCGGCCGTTGGTCTCGGTAGTGGCTGGACTGCTCAAGCCGGGCGGGGTGCTGGCCATCGAGCACGACGACAGCCACGGAGAGAGCGTGCCGGCCCTGCTGGCCGCACGCCGGGTGCTGGCGGACGTGCAGGACCACCCTGACCTGGCCGGCCGCCCGCGGTTCGTCACCGCCCGGCGGGTCCGGCTCACCCCGGCGCCCGGACAGTGACCCTCCACGGGCAGCGCAACCGGCGGCCGGCTGCGATGCCCAGGGTCGCCGTGGCGGCCCATCCCAGGGACGGGGTCGGCTGCGATCGGCCCGCGGTGGGGCACCTGACACACTGACCCGGTGACGACGTTCGACTGCTCCCAGCCGGTGGCACGCCGGTCCGGCCTGGACGCGGCCGCCGCCGCGGCGCGGGCCGGCAATCTGGTGGTACTGCCCACCGACACGGTCTACGGCCTCGGCGCGGACGCCTTCAACGCCGCGGCCGTGCGGGCGTTGCTGGCCGCCAAGGGCCGCGGACCGGACATGCCGGTGCCGGTGCTGGTCGGTTCCTGGACCACCATCGACGGGCTGGTGCTCGAAGTGAGCCCGACCGCCCGGCTGTTGATCGAGGCGTTCTGGCCGGGCGGCTTGTCGCTGGTGCTGCAGCACGCGCCCTCCCTGGCCTGGGACCTGGGCGACACCGCCGGCACCGTGATGGTCCGGATGCCGTTGCACCCGGTGGCGCTGGACCTGCTGCGGGCGGTCGGGCCGATGGCGGTGTCCAGCGCCAACCGCAGCGGGCAGCCGCCGGCCACCACCGCGGCCGACGCGGAGGCGCAGCTGGGCGGCGACGTGGCGGTGTACCTGGACGGCGGCCCCGCACCCGTGGGGGTGGCGTCGACCATCGTCGATTTGACCGCCGAGGTCCCGCGGGTGCTGCGGCAGGGCGCGGTGCCCCTGGAGCGGTTGCGTCAGGTGGCCGGGGACGTGGTTCCGGCCGGGGGATCCTGACCCGCGGGCCGGCGGCCGAGGGCGAGCAGCCCGGCCCGGTGCAGCGCCAGCGCCAGCAGCAGCATCCCGCCCAGGTACACCAACTGCCCGGTCCGGGGACGTAGCCCGCCGAGCACCAGCCCGATCCCGGCCACCAGCAGGGCCAGGCGGGCCAGCGTGCCGGACCCGCGGCGCAGCGCCCAGACCACCAGCACCGCGGCCAGGATCACGAACACCCGGGCCGCGGTGTTCTTTCCGCCGTAGGCGCCGTGCCCGGGCAGGAAGATGCCGGGAGTGAAGGTGCCGGTGGAACAGTCGGTGCTGGCCCAGCCGTCCGGGTCGTAGACCGTGACGCAGGTCCCCGGGACGTACCAGCCGGGCAGGTAGGTGGAGTCGGCGCCGGACGCCCAGGGCAGCCCGAGGGACATCACCGCGGCCAGCGCGGCGGCTACCAGCAGCGCCCGATACCCGGCCAACCGCGACCGCGCCGCGACCAGCGGCCCGGCGGGTGCCGTCATCAGAACCGCCGGCCGGGACCGAAGACCGTCCCGGCCGTGGCCGCGGCGGCCGCCACCGTCAGGGTGAAGCCGGTGTTGGAGCCCACGTCCGGCAGCGCGACCAGCACCCAGAACAGCAGCAGCGCCACGGTGCCCGTGGCACCGACGGTCCACCCGCGGGTCACCGTCCAGCCCAGGCTGCCGGCCAGCAGCGGCGCGGCCTGCAGGATCGCGGCCAGCATGGCGAACACCGCCCAGGCCGTGGTGGTGGCCCACAGGCAGGACGAGGTGAACGGGATGGACAGGCCCAGGGGAGTGGCGATCAGGGCCACCAGCCGGCACAGCATCACGGCGGTGGACGCCGACCCGGTGTTGGTCGCCGGGGCCCCAGGGCCGGCCAGCATCCCGGGCGGCGGCTGCACCCCGGGTGGTGGTTGTGCTCCGGGTGGCACCGGCGCGCCCTGCGACCACGGCCCGGAGACGGACCCCGGGGCACCAGGGACTCCCGGCCCGCCGGGGAAGTGCCCGTTCGGCGGCGGCCCGGCCGGTCCGGAAGCGGGCTGGCCCTGCCAGCCGGGTCCGTAACCCGGGGCGGGCGGCGCCTGCGGGCTGCTCGTCGGCGGGGTGGGGTTCGTCATGGTCGCTGGTGCCTTTCGTCCTGGGGCCGGATCGGGAGCGATCGGCGCCCGGACATGGTGACATCCGCGGGGGCGGTGACGGGCCCGGATCGGCCGAACACGCGACCAATTGCCGCATCGGCCGCCCACTACCCTGGACCGGTGCCCACCTACGCCCTGCCGGCGCGTGAATTCGCCCTGGTCTTCGGGGTCGCGGCACTGGTCACCTTCCTGTCCACCGGGGTGATCCGGCTGGTGGCGGTCCGGCTGAAGGCGGTCACCCCGATCCGGGATCGCGACGTGCACTCGCTGCCGACGCCCCGGATGGGCGGGGTGGCGGTCTACCTGGGGGTGGCCGCCGCCATCCTGATCGCCGGCCAGTTGCCCGAACTGGAGCGGGCCTTCACCTCGTCCAGCCAGTTGATCGGGGTGTTGGTCGCCGGCGGGCTGATCTGCGCGGTCGGGGTGCTGGACGACCGGTTCGACCTGGACGCCGTCACCAAGCTGGCGGGCCAGGTGCTGGCCGCCGCGCTGCTGGTGTTCTTCGGCGTGCAGTGGATCGTGATGTGGCTGCCCGCCGGCGGCGAGGCCGGCGGCACCATCGTCAGCCTGGATCAGTACCAGTCGACCATGCTGACGGTGCTGATCACCCTGGTGCTGACCAACGCGATGAACTTCATCGACGGGCTGGACGGGCTGCTCGCCGGGGTGGCCGCCATCTCCGGCATCGGGCTGTTCGTGTTCTCCGCGCATGTGTTGGAGGTGTCGGCCGACGACACCGCAGCCTCCCAGCCGCCGCTGATCGCCGCCGCGCTGGTGGGCGCCTGCATCGGCTTCCTGCCGCACAACTTCTTCCCGGCCCGGATCTTCATGGGCGACTCGGGCTCGATGTTCATCGGCCTGACCATGTCGGCCGCCATCGTCGGCGCGGGCGGCACCATCAGTTCCTCCAGCTACGGCCCGCGGAGTACGGTGGCCGCCCTGGCGCCGCTGATCGTGGCCCTGGCGGTGGTGTTCATCCCGGTGCTGGACTTCCTGATGGCGGTGGTGCGCCGGACCAGGGAGGGTCGCCACCCGTTCAGCGCGGACAAGCGCCACCTGCATCACCGGATGCTGGCCATCGGGCACACCCAGCGTCAGGCGGTGCTGGTGTTCTACCTGTGGGCGGCCGTGGTGTCCGGCGGGGCCGTGTCGCTGGCCTTCGTGACCTGGCAGAGCGCGCTGTGGCCGGTGGTCGGGGCGACGGTGCTGGCACTGTTGGTGACGATCCGGCCGCGCATCCGCGCACGCCGGCTGCGCCGGTCGCGCAGCCGCGGCCTGCCCGGCCGCATCGCGGGCGGTGACGGGGCCGGCGTCGATTCGTCCTCCGGTGACGGGGCGGCCGGTGTGGATTCCTCCTCCGGTGACGAGGCCGGTGTGGACCGGTCGTCCGGTGACGGGGCGGCCGCTGTCGGCTCATCCTCCGGTGACGTGGCCCCCGGCGCCGACCCGTCCGGGGACCGCCGGGACGCTCCGGCGCCGGCCGGCGACCCCGTCACCGCCCCATCGGCCCCGGTGGAGAAGGGAACACCATGACGGACTCGAGGGGCGCGCAGCCGGAGCTGCCGCTGGCGCAGGTGCAGCGGGCCGCCGCCCGCAGCCGCGCGGCCGGCCCGTGGTCGCTGGAGCACCTGCGGCTGTGCTGGGCGGCGCTGCTGGTGGTGGGCGTGCTGCTGGCCATCGTCGCCGGTCTGGTCGCCGGCGGCCGGGCGCTGGCCGGCGTCGCGGTGGGCACCGGGATCGTGGGTGCGTTCTTCACCCTCAGCGCCGTGGCCATCGCCCTGGTCGGCGCCCGCCACCCGCGAGCGGTGCTGGCGACCGCACTCGTGGCGTACCTGGTCAAGATCGTGGCGCTCGGGGTGGTCATCGTGCTGATCCCGGCCGACGGCCCGGTGTCGCCGCGGTGGATGGCGATCGCCGTGGTGGCCGGGTTGGTCGGCTGGCTGGGCGC
Source organism: Nakamurella sp. (assembly GCA_035708025.1). Classification (GTDB taxonomy): domain Bacteria; phylum Actinomycetota; class Actinomycetes; order Mycobacteriales; family Nakamurellaceae; genus Nakamurella. The sequence goes on from DASSTH010000521.1 coordinate 7,984, forward strand.
CCACCTGCGCTTCGTGTGGACCGCCAAGCTCTTCTACGTGGACCCACACTGATCCCGCCGGGACCGTACCGGACGGCGCGTCACGTCACGGTAAAGAGAGCCTCGCCACACAGACGATCGAGGGGCATCCGCGTGCCGAACCGGACCAGTGGTGCTGATAGTGTCGGGCGTGCCATGAAGAAGCGGTCAGCGACCCGGTCCGCGTCCAGCGGAGCGGAACTCGGTTGGGCCGCGACGTCCACCCTGCTCGGCGGATTTCTCGTCTGGGGCGGCGTCGGATGGCTGCTCGATCACTGGTGGGGGACGCACTTCCTCACCCCGATCGGGGTCATCCTCGGCATGGCACTCGGGATCTACGCGGTCGTGATGCGGTACGGCCGCGCCCCGCTGCCCGAGCAACAGACCCGACAGACCGACCCGGCGACCGGTAGCACACCGGCCAGTCTCGAGAGGTAATCCACGGTGGGCCTCAGTTCGGCAGTCACCGCCCTGCTCAGCGAGGGCGAAGGCAGCTTCTCGCCGCCCTCGGTCGAGGAGTCCTTCTTCTTCGACCGACTCGGCGACGGCTCGATCATCGCGTCCTGGAAGGTCGTCGGGCTGCTGATCATCGGCACCGTGCTGATCATCGCGTTCTTCCTCGCCGCCGCCCGCAAGGCCGCCATCGTGCCGGGCAAGTTCCAGTTCTTCGCCGAGGGCATGTACGGCTTCGTGCGCAACTCCATCGCCATCGAGGTGATGGGCAGGGTCGGACGCGGCTGGGCACCGTTCCTGGCAACCATGTTCATGTTCATCCTGGTGATGAACATCTACGAGATCATCCCGGTGGCCTCCATCCCCGTCACCTCGCACTTCGTCTTTCCCGCGGCGTTGGCGGTGATGGTGTGGGTGCTGTACAACTTCGTCGGCATCAAGAAGCACGGCCTGCTCGGCTACCTCAAGAGCCAGTGCGTGATCCCCGGCATCCCCTGGCCGGTGCACATCCTGCTGATCCCGATGGAGTTCTTCTCCAAGATCCTTCTGCAGCCGTTCACGCTGGCGGTCCGGTTGTTCGCGAACATGTTCGCCGGTCACATGCTGGTGATCGTGGCCGGCGCCGGCACCATCTACCTGCTGGAATCGGGCGGTATCAACTACGCCATGGCGGTGCTGCCGTTCCTGGCCAGCATCGGGCTGTGGTTCTTCGAGCTGTTGATCTGCGCCCTGCAGGCCTACGTGTTCGTCCTGCTGACCGCCATCTACCTGGAAAGCGCCATGGCGGACTCGCACTGAC
>DASSTH010000522.1:0-4778 GCA_035708025.1 Nakamurella sp.
CGCCCTGTTGCCGCACATCGTGCCCAGACCCGGCCTGCCGGCCGCGAACTCGCTCGCCCAGACGTCGCAGGTGATCGGCGGCGTGGTCGGGGCCGGCATCGCCGGAGCTCTGTTCGGCGTGTTCGGCCTGGGATGGGTGGGCTTCGTCCTCGACGCCGCGACGTTCCTGGCCTCCGCTGCACTGGTCAGCCGGGTCACCGCCGCCGCCGGCCGCATCGACCCGACCGGCACATCTCGCACCTCCGCGAGCTCCTCGGTGATCGCCGGTCTCAAGGTCGTGACGCGGTCGAGGGTGCTGTCCGGAATGGCCATCTCCCTCGCGGTCACCATGCTGGGGGTGGGCGCGGTCAACGTGCTGTTCGTGCCGCTGGTGGTCAACCTGCTGCGGGTCTCCCCCACCTGGATGGCCGGCATCGACGCCGCCCAGACCGCCGGCATGTTGATCGCCGCCGCGCTGGTCGCCGCGCTGGCGCGACGCCTGGCCCCGACGACGATCGTCACCCTCGGCCTGGTCGGCGTGGGCACCGGTATCGCCGCCGTCGCCGGGGTGACCGCGGTCTGGCACCTGTTGGTGGTCATGCTGATCGTCGGCCTGATGGTCACGCCGATGCAAGCGATGGTGTCGACGATCGCCCAGACCAGCGTGCCCGACGACATGCGCGGCAGGGTCGGGTCGGTGGTGTCCGCCGTCATCGCCAGCACCAGCATCGCCTCGATGGCGATCGGCGGGCTGTTGGGCGACCTGGTCGGGATCCGGATCGTCTGCCTGGCGTCCGGGATCCTGGTGCTGACGGCGGCTGCCATCGCGTGGTCCATGTTCCGCGGCATCGACTCCCGCGGCGTTGACTCCGCTGCGGCGACGGCGCAGCCCAGCGCGGAACCCGCCCCGGGTTAGCCGGGCGCGGAACGACGGCCCGGCTCGGCGTTCGCTCACCCGAGCGGGTGAATGTACTGCAAACCGCCGTGTGATCAGCCCTTCCGGTGCACACTCGGCGACGCAGAACGTTTGCATGCGGAAGCAGTTGATCGAGACGGCGGCGAGATGCGATGAGCGACGGCACCCGATGAGACGGCGAAACTATCGACCACACCGGGTGCTGCCGGCGCTCACGGTTGCCGCCAGCATGCTGATCGCCGGGTGCACCGCCCAGATCTCCGGGACGCCGGAACCGTTACCCTCCAACAGCTCCGGCGGGGCGCCCATCGCCACCGGGACGGCACCCCGGTCGTCGGCGCCGGGCGGTGGAACGACAGCGACGGCCGCACCGCCCTCCCCGTCACCGACGAGCGCCGAGACCGGCGCCGGCGGCGGCGATCTCGCCGACCTGGTGCCGACGAAGGATTCACTGGCCAGCGTGAGCAGGGGCCTGCCCACCGATCCCGTCGACGCGGCCGACGCTCTGGTGGCCAAGGTCTTCGGCACCGACCCGGCGGTGGCCGCCGCGGCAGCCGGCGAGATCCTGCGCCGCGCGGGCCTTCCACTGGTCAGCGCGGCGGGAACCGTGGTCGCCCTGCCCGACGGCCCGGTCATCGTCAACCAACCCATCTACGTCGAGGAATTGCCGGACCTGGCGGATGCGGTTCGTTCCGGCATGGAGTACACCCCCGACCAGGTGGCGGCTATGCTGCAGGCCACCGGCGTCACCACGAGCCCGCTGACCGCCAAAGAAGTGGTCGGGACGCTCGCCCAGTGGGGCAAGCAACCCGGCGACCCGACGGCCTCGGTGGTCGCCGGCACCGCGGTGCGGGCGCTGGCGGACTGGCGCCACGAGCTGCTCATCCCGGACAACGTGCCGGATCAGGCGGAATTGCAGGCGCTGTCGGACCACCCGGACTCCCTGACCGGCCAACAGCTGTCGCACCTGCTGGCACCGGGCCGGATCACCGGCCTCGACCCGCTGCAGGCGATCCTACTTCTGGCGCACGCCACCTCGCAGGTGGAGACGTCGGTCACGGTCAGCTCCACCCCGCAGCCCACCACAGGCACCAGCTCCCCCAGCACGTCGGCGTCGCCGGCCGGGGAGCATCTGCGCAGGCCGGGTTCCGCGGTGACGGCGCCGAATGCGCTGTGCCAGTTCCTGAACTACCCGGCGCAACCGGGCGGGAACCTCAGCCACACCCTGGGCATCTTCACCTTCCAGCAGGCTGTCAGTGAGGCCGTCAAGGAGAAGTTCGGCAAGGAAACGGCCGACAAGCTGGGCAACGTCGTCAACGCGTACAGTGCAGCCACCGACGCCGTGACCACCGTGCTGATGCTCACCGGTGCAACGATCACCATCAAGACCGACAAGCCGCAGGGCACGCACTTCCGGCACGAACAGCTGGACATCAGCCGGGACGCGACCTTCACCGCCGTGGCCGCGTTCTCCTCACCGTTGTCCCAGAAGTATCTCGGCTGCTACGCATTCGCGGGCGTCACCATACCGAAGAACGGCCCGCTCGCCGGTTTTCGAGTGCGCTGGACGCAGTGGAGCGGTATTCAGGTGCTGAAGGCCGAACGTGGTTGGGCCGATGCGTTCCTGCACGGCCAACTCACCGACGCGGCCGGCAAGGCCACCGTGATGATGTATCCCCGCACCGAGAAGAATCCCCCGCAGATCGGCCCCCAGCCGAAGGATCAGCAGGTTCCGGTGCACACGCTGTGGGCACACGTCGTCGCCTCGCTCTCCCAGGACGGGCAGTTGGTCCAGCTCACCGACCTGCTGGGGGTGGTCCCGGACGGCCCCACACCACAGGCGATCGGGATGGAGGCACTGACCGTCGCGAACCGTTTCCTGCAACAGGTCGGCCTGCCGCATGCGACGATGACGTTCCCGGTGCAATACCACGGCAGCGATCCGTTCGTCATCAACGGTGACGGGACGCTGTGGATCCCGTTCGTCGGGAAGATCGGGCTGACCGCCCAGTTGTACTCGTGCGCAGGTCCGGGTGGCCCCTGGAAGGGCACCGTCGGGTTCACTGCCAAGTCGGCGGAAGCGTTGAAGTGGCTGGCCGGTGTGACCGGCGTTTCGGCCAGCGGCGACGGTTCCGACACGGTGCCGGTGACCTTCTCCATCGACCCGAAATCCGGCTCCGGGCAGTCGGTGACCGTCAGCGCGAAGGACCAGTTCGGCCTGGTCATCCACTTGGACACCGACGCCCTGGCCACGGTGGCCAACCCCACGGATCAGCGGCAGGAATACGACCGCCTGGAGAACCAGGCTGTGGTGGGCGACGGCTCGTGGACCTTCGGCGGGCAGGACCTCCGACAGCTGGCGGGTTTGCTGGGCAACGCGCTGTCCAGCGGTGTGACGTTCCATGTCGTCGGCGTGGTGCGTGACTCGCGCTGCACGGCCGCCTCGGTCTGGGACGACCCGTTCGACACGCTGTACTAGCCGACCTCTCCCGTACCCCCGACATCGTTGTACCGATTGGAGAATGACATGCATCGCGCGGTCGTTGCCGGACGGGGTCGCTCGCGGTCGATCGGCGTTCTGGTCGGTGTGACGGTCGCGTGCCTGGCCGCGGCCGCCTGTGCCGCCCGCGGCGCCGGCGCCGGCACGTCATCGGTGTCATCGTCACCGATGTCCTCGTCCGCCGACTCGTCCGCCATGAGTGCGACGAGTGCGCCAGCCCCCGTCACCACCGGCTCGCCGGTGCCGGCACCGGCGAACTACACCCAACCGGTTCCCGCCCTGGCCTCGGCCGAAGCCTCCCTGGAACAGCAGATGCCGGGCATGTTCGGGCTGGATGCGTTGGGTGCCGAGGTCGCCGGCGATACCATCACCATCGACGCCACCTCACCCTGTTCCTACGTGCTGGATGTCATCCGGGCCGGACAGTGGTCGGTCGACATGTTCGTCAGTCCGAAGGGCGCGAACACCAGCACCTACGCCGCGGTGCTGCACAAGGGAACGGCCGCCGGTGTGCTGCAGCTGTCCGGCGGCGCAAACTCCTGCCAGGGCCGCATCACCCACGACGAGACGGTCGAACTGTCTGCCAGCGGTGCGCTGAACATCAAGGGATCGGGCCGCTACCTGGACTTCTATTGCGCGGGCACGCTGGACGTCGACTCATCGGACGGGAAACCTACCACCGCCGACCTGTTCGGCGCCTACACGATCGGTGATCGGTCGATGCTGCTGGTGGGAGCGATTCCGGTAGTGAAGGGCAGCCACCCGATCAGCCTGGCCAGCAGCGACGAAGATGACGAGCAACTCGGCGCCGCAGCGATCCTGTTGCCGGCGAAGACCTCTGGCGTCCAGGTGCTGGCACACACCTACGGGCCGGTGCTGTTCGACCTGTTGGACCAGACGGACGCGAACACCCCGGTGGCCGGGCTGCAGAAGTACCCGAGCTACGCATCGGGGCCGGGCGCGAAGGAGACGGTCACCATCACCTCCACCTCACCGGTGCGGGGCACCGTCACTGCCACCGACCTGGCCCGGGAGGACGGTTCTGGGAAGTCGTTGTCGTTCACCGTGCCGTTCACCTGTGACATCTAGCGAACCACGCCACGTTCCGTTGAGCCGCCGGAAACCCCCGTAGGCGCCGCCGTGCAGTCCGGGTGGTCCAGCCAGCCGTGTGCCAGCGCGTAGCCGCGAACGACCGCTTCGAAATGCTGCAGTGCCGGCGACCACTCGCCCGCCGGCAGCACCAGCGCCACCGTGACGGCGATCGGCTCGGCAAGCGGGATCCACCGGACATCGGGCGGAAGCCGCGCGGTGGTCGATCGTCCGACCAGCTCCACGGCGGTGCCTTCGGTGATGAACCGCTGGCTGAGGTCGAAGGCGATGTCC
>DASSTH010000523.1:0-4944 GCA_035708025.1 Nakamurella sp.
GGCTGCGTGGCACTGCATCGCGGTCTCCGCGCCGGTGCAGCGGCACCAGGGGCAGCAGCGGCCGTTGCCAGGTTGAGTTGATCACCATCGCCGCGGCCGCGTAGGCGGCGAGCGCGGCGGATGCGATCAGGAAGTATCCGCCGAGGTGTCCGAGGAACGGATGAGCGGCCGTGCCATACCAATTCACGATGCCGGGCAAGGTGAATCCGGGGACCAGGGCCAGTAACAGCAGTGTGAACATCAGGTTGAGCCGCATCGCCGCCACCGCCAGCACCAGGGAGATCACCGCGAAGCAGTACATCTCCAGGGCCAGCATCTTCAGCGCGTCCGAACCCGCGGTCGCCGAGAGGGTACCGGTGGCCTGCAGCAGGAAGAAGGTGGCCACCACCACGTTGTTCGCACCGTAGGAGCAGAATGCCGTTCCGGCGAAGGCGTTGTCGCGCCGGAACGCGATCAAACCACCGATGAATTGCGCCAGCCCGGCGAACAGCAGCACGGGTGGGATGGTCGCCGTCAGGGTGGCGATCGGCACGAAACCGGCGATCGGATAGGCCACGATGAAGGTCCCGACGGCGAAACCGAACAGCCCCATCGCCGCCGGCTCGGCCATCGAGGCCTCTTGGCGTTCCTCGATCGCCGAGATCTCGTCCGGCACCAGCAACTCGGTGTCCACCGGGCCGCCCTTGGTCCAGTACCGCACCTCTGCGTGGTGGCCGTCCACTACCGGCGGTCGTTCGTACAGCGTGCTTGTCATCGTGATCACCCTCTCCGACTTCTCCGAGCGCTTGCCCGGATAGGTGTCGGGACGCCCTAGTGGTGCCCGGCCAGAACCTGTGCCACGTGCAGGGCGCGCCGCCCGGTGGCCTGGTAGATCTGCTCACGGCAACTGAAGCCGTCGGCCACCAGCACCGTCGAGCCGTCCGCCTGCCGCACCTTCGGTAGGATCACGCGCTCCCCGCAGGCCATCGACACGTCGTACCGTTCGCCGGCCTCGTACCCGAAACTGCCTGCCATGCCACAGCATCCGCTGGTGGGGATGTCCAGGTCGACGCCGGCTCTGGTCAGTAGGTACTGCTCCGCCTGGTAGCCCAGCACTGCCCCCTGGTGGCAGTGCACCTGCACCAGCGCGTGTCCACCGCGGTACTCCGGATTCCAGTCGGGTGCCCGGACCACCAGGAACTGGGCCAGCGTGGACGACTGGGCGCGCAACCGCCGGGCATCCTCGTCGTTGGGCAGCATGTTGGTCAGCTCGTCACGGAACACCGCGACGCATGACGGCTCCAGGCCGACCAGCGGCACGCCCTGCCGGATCGGTTCGCGCAGGGTGGCCAGCACCGAATCCAGATAGTGCCGTGCGGTGCGCAGCATGCCGTAGTCGTACAACGGACGACCGCAGCACAGCGGCCGCGGCGGGATGGTGACGCGGAAGCCGGCCGACTCCAGCACCTCGACGGCGGCGACCGCGATGTCGGGCTGGAAGTAGTTGGTGAACGTGTCCGGCCACAACAGCACCGGGTCGCCGCCCGGGTGCTCCGGCTGGTGCCCGGCGAACCAGTCGGTGAAGGTGTGCCGCGCGAACCTGGGGATCTCCCGGTGCTGCGACACCCCGGCGACGGTCTTGGCCAGGTGCGCGAGCCCAGGCGCGTGGGTGGCCAGGTTGGCGAGCCGGGGCGTGCGGGAGGCCAGCCGGGCCCACCGCTGGATCAGGCCCATCGCGTAGGCGGCGCGCGGACGGATCCGGCCGTGGTAGTAGTGCGAGAGGAACTCCGCCTTGTAGGTGGCCATGTCCACCCGCACCGGACACTCACCCTTGCACCCCTTGCAGGCCAGGCACAGGTCGAGCGCGTCCTTGACCGCCTCGTCGCGCCAGGGGTGCTTGCGCTCCCCGGCCTGCCGCATCATCTCGAACAGCAGGCGCGAACGCCCCCGGGTGGAGTTCTTCTCCTCCCTGGTCACCATGAAGCTCGGGCACATCGTCCCGCCGTCCAGGTGGCGGCAGTTTCCCACCCCGAAGCAGCGGTTGGCGGCATCGGCGAAATTGAATCCGTCCTCGGGAAAGGCGAATGCGGTGCGCAGTTGTGGCGGGTTGTAGTCCACCCCGAGCCGGAGGTCGGAGACCGGCGAATGGGGCCGGACCACCTTTCCGGGGTTCATCAGCCAGTCCGGATCGAATATCTCCTTGAAGTCCGCGAACGCCCCGGTGAGCTCCTCGCCGAACATCCTGGGCAGGAATTCCGCCCGTAGTTGCCCGTCGCCGTGTTCGCCGGACAGCGACCCACCGTAGGACAGCACCAGGTCGGCGGCGTCGGACAGGAACCGGTGGAAGGTGTCGATGCCGTCGCGGGTCTTGATGTCCATGTCCAGCCGGTTGTGGATGCACCCTTGGCCGAAGTGACCGAACAGCACCGTGTGGTATCCGTAGCGCTGCACCAGCCTCCGGTAGTCCCGCAGGTAACCGGGCAGCTTCGCCGGGTCGACCGCGGCGTCCTCCCAGCCGGCGTAACCGGGGTGTCGCTGCGGGATCCGGGTGGAGCCGATGGCCTCCTTGCGGATCTCCCAGATGTCGGTCTCGTGCTGTGGATCGTCGTACAGCTTGGCGTGCGGTGCGTCCGTCATACCGGCCAGCTGGTCCATCATGCGGTGCGCGGCGCCGTCCGCCTCGTCCTGGGTCTGGCCGCCGTATTCCACCAGCACGAAGGTGTCGCCCTCGGGCAGTTCGTGCATCCCCGCGGACGCGAAGCCCTTGGCCAGCAGGTTGTCGATGATGCCGGACTCGAAGAATTCCAGGCCCACCGGCTGCGACTGCAGGATTTCGGTGACGTGCTCGGCGGCGGTGGGAGAGTCCGGGTAGCCCAGCACCAGCAGGGTCCGCTTGGGCGGCCAGTCCAGCAGCCGCATGGTGGCCGACAGCACCAGGGCGCAGGTGCTTTCGCTGCCCACCAGGGCGCGCGCGGTGTTGAACCCCTTCTCCGGCAACAGATCGTCCAGGTTGTAGCCGGAGACCCGGCGCGGGATGTCCGGGTAGCGCGACCGGATCTCCTGCGCATGCGCGTCCCGCAGGGCTCGCAGCCGGCGGTAGATGTCGCCGACCCGGCCGCCGGTGCCGGCCAGTGAGTCCAGCCGGCTCTCTTCCCCGTTCCCCACCGTCAGCCGGGTGCCGTCGTACAGCAACACCTCCAGGCTCAGCACGTTGTCCACGGTCTTCCCGCCGAACACCGAATGCGTACCGCAGGAATTGTTGCCGATCATTCCGCCCAGCGTGTTGTGGTCATGGGTAGCCGGGTCCGGCGCGAACGTCTTCCCGTGTTCGTTGGCGGCGTCGCGCAACTGGTCGCAGATCACGCCCGGCTGGACCCGGGCCGTGCCGGATACCGGGTCCAACGAAAGGATCTGGTTCAGGTACTTGGAGAAGTCGAACATCACCGCGGCATTGACGCTCTGCCCGGCGAGGCCGGTGCCGCCGCCGCGCGCCAGCACCGGGACGGCATGCTCGCGGCACACCGCCAGTGCCGCTTCCACGTCCTGCTCGGTGCGCGGGATGACCACACCGACCGGCAGCGCACGGTAGATCGATGCGTCGTTGGCGTACAGGTGCCTGCTGCCATCGTCGAAGCGGACCTCGCCGGAGATGGCATGTTGCAGATCGACCGCCAACCGACCCCTGTCGACCACCGCGTTGGTCATTCCGTTCGCTCTCCTTACTACTGGCGGTTACCCACCGACCGCCACCGCACTAACGCACCGGCCTCCGCCATTTCCGGCCCCGTCATGCCCGGCGCAGGCGGGCGGTGCGGCGGTGCTATCCGAGCCGGCGCAATTCCGGCAGCACGCTGTCCCGGTAGAACCGGAAGAAGCCCTCGACGGAGGACGCCGGGTCGGTCCCGCCCATCTGGGAGATGTAGACCTTGTCGAAACCGGCGTCCGCAAACGGCCGGAAGGCCTCCACATGCCGCTGCACGTCGTTGCCGTAGGCGATCGACTCCCGGGTCATGTCCGGCGTGACCAGCTGGCTGAGCTGCTCGAAGTGGCGCGGGCTGGGCAGCACCTGGGCACATTCCCCCGGCAGCCCGGAGTTGGCCCACAGTCGATGGGCGGTGGCCACCGCCGCGGCGTCGTCGTCCGACCAGCACACCTTGTAGCCGGCCTGGGTGGGCTTGCCGGCGCCACCGGCGGACCGGAAGGTGCCGAGCAGATCGGTGTCGGGCATGGTGGAGATGTATCCGTCACCGATCCGCCCGGCCAGCGTCGCGGACTGCTCGCCGAAGCCGGACACGTACACCGGCGGCGGGGCCGCGGGCATGGTGTAGATCCGGGCGTTCTCCACCGTGTAGTGAGCGCCGTGATGCGTGACGAAGTCGCCGCTCCACAGCTTGCGCATCACCTTGACGGCTTCCTCCAGCATGTCCAGGCGCACCGTGGCGGATGGCCAGCGGGCCCCGGTGACGTGTTCGTTGAGCGCCTCCCCCGACCCGACGCCGAGCACGAACCGGCCGTCCAACAGCACCGAGGCGGTGGCCGCGGCCTGCGCCACGATGGCCGGATGGATCCGGATGGTGGGGCACGTCACGGACGTCGTCACCGGCAAGGAGCAGACCTGCGAGATGGCGCCGATCAGGGGCCAGACGAACGGGCTCTGGCCCTGCTCGTCGTTCCACGGGTGGAAGTGGTCGGAGATCCACAGCGCCTCGAAGTCGGCGTGCTCGGCGCGCCGCGCCTGGTCGACCAGTTGGGCCGGAGTGTATTCCTCGCTGGACAGGAAATAGCCGATCCTCATATGGGCAGGCTCCCCGGCCCGCGTCCGCCACAAACGACCGGTGCCCGGTGAGGCGGGCGGATCCGCGGTGATGTGCGCTGGTTCATAGCATCAGCACCACCGCGCAGGCGAACAGTCCGGCGGCCAGGTAGGCGGTGTAGTCGTTGACCGATCCGGTGTGCACCGCACGC
>DASSTH010000524.1:0-3018 GCA_035708025.1 Nakamurella sp.
TCGCCGTGGTTGCGCTGGTTCGTGGGTGCGCTGATCACCCGTCGGTCGTCACCCCTGGTTGCGCTGATCATTTGCGAGCGCTTGTGATCACTGCGACGGGTGGGACACATCCCATCCGCGCAGTCACAAACGATCAGCGCACAGCGGCGGTGGTGGACCCGGCATGATGCTGGGCAGCGCCGGAACCCGCCACCCGGACGCCGGCGCGCGGCTTGCGACGAAGGGACGGTGACGGACCGGTGTACATCCGGCACCTGTCCGTGGCCGATTTCCGGTCCTGGGAGAGCGCGGAGCTTCCACTGGGTCCGGGTCCAACCGTCCTGGTCGGCCGCAACGGTGCGGGCAAGACCAACCTGGTGGAGGCGGCCGGCTACCTGTCCACCCTGGGGTCGCACCGGGTGGCCACCGACGCACCGTTGATCCGGCGGGGCACCGAGCGGGCGATCGTCCGCGCCGCGGTGGTCTCCGAGGGCCGGGAACTGCTGTTGGAGGTGGAGATCGCCGCCGGCAAGGCGAACCGGGCGCGCATCAACCGGGCGCCGCAGCGCCGGGCACGGGACCTGCTGGGCATCCTGCGCACCGTGCTGTTCGCCCCGGAGGATCTGGCGCTGGTGCGCGGCGACCCGGGTGAGCGCCGCCGGTTCCTGGACGACCTGCTGGTGATGCGGGCGCCCCGGTTGGCCGGGATCCGCAGCGACTACGAGCGCATCCTGCGACAGCGCAGCACCCTGTTGAAGTCGGCGGGCCTGGCCCGGCGGGCCGGCGGGGACCTGTCGACGCTGCAGGTGTGGGACCAGCACCTGGCCGAGACCGGGTCGCAACTGCTGGCCGCGCGCCTGGAACTGGTCGACGCCCTGCGGCCGCACGTGTCCGCCGCCTATGCCGACCTGGCATCCGCCGACGCCGCCTCGGCGTCCGCGAACCTGGTGTACCGCACGTCGCTCGGTGATGCGCTCGATCCCGCCGAGCGGGATCCGGCCGTGCTGGCCCGGGTCATGCTGCAGGAGCTGGACCGGGTACGGCCGTCCGAGCTGGAGCGTGGGGTGTGCCTGGTCGGTCCGCATCGGGACGACCTGGAGCTGCGGCTGGCCGGCGGACCGGCGAAGGGCTATGCGTCGCACGGGGAGTCGTGGACCTACGCGCTGGCGCTGCGGCTGGCCTCGTTCGTGCTGCTGCGGGCCGATGGTGCGGAGCCGGTGCTGATCCTGGACGACGTGTTCGCCGAGCTGGACGTCGCGCGGCGGGACCGCCTGGCCCGGGTGGCCGGCGAGGCGGAGCAGGTACTGATCACCGCCGCGGTGGTCGCCGACGTGCCGGAATCACTGGCGGGTCGGGCGATCACGGTGTCCGATGGCAGGGTGGACTCTCCGATCAGCGAGACCGGCGATATCAACGGCGGTGACGGGGTCAGCAATGCGTGACGGGAACACGCCGCAGCCCGCGGGCCGGGGTGCCGGTGACGAGAGGCCCGGTGCCGCCGGACCCGCGGGTGCGAACCATGCCGCCGGATCGGACGGTGCCGCCGTACCGCGTGGTGCGGACATGGCCCGCGCCGCCTTGGAGGCCGCCAGAGCCCGCAACGCCGCGAATCGAGCCGCCGCCAGCGCCGCCCGCCGGTCCGGCCGGGTCTCCTCGACATCCGGGCAGTCCCGCGGCACGGTCGCCGGGCGGATGACCCGCAGGCGATGGTCGGGCCCGGGACCGGACAAGGCGCGGGACCCGCAACCGGTCGGCGAGACCATCAAGAGCTGGTTGTCCAGCACCGGCGCCGCCAAGGAACTGGCCCGGGCCGGCCTGTTCGACCGCTGGGCCGACATCGTCGGCCCGGAGATCGCCGACCGGTGCGTGCCGGTGTCGCTGGTGGACGGCGAACTGGTGCTGCAGGCACAGTCGACGGCCTGGGCCACCCAGCTGCGACTGCTGTCCGGGACCATCCAGCAACGGATCAACGCCCAGATCGGCCGGGGAACCGTGACCAGGGTCCGCACCAAGGGTCCGGCCGGCCCCAGCTGGCGATTCGGGAACCGGCACGTGCCCGGCCGCGGGCCGCGGGACACCTATGGCTAGCGGCGGCCGGCACGGTCGCCGGTTCTCGGTGGCTCGTCACCGCCGGACGGGTGGCTAGCGTGAAGCCGTGCGGGTGAGCTGGCTGACCGTCTTCCTGGACGTGCCGCACCGCGACCTGGGCCGGACGGTCGACTTCTGGTCGGCGGTGACGGGATACCGGCGGTCCGCCTGGCGCGAGGGACGGTTCGCCACGTTCCAGCCGCCGGTCGGCACGGCCCAGTTGCGGGTGCAGGACGTCGGCGATGATCCGGCTCGGCTGCACCTGGACCTGCACGTCACCGACCCGGCAGCGTTGGCAGAACGCGCGATCCAACTTGGAGCGACGGACGTCAGCACCGGGCCGATACCCATCCTGCGGTCGCCCGCCGGCCTGGTGTTCTGCGCGGTGCCCGACCTCGGCGAGGCCCGATTGCCCGCCGCCACCGCCTGGCCCGCCGCGCCGGGTCGCCCCGCCGGGCGCAGCCTGGTGGATCAGGTGTGCCTGGACATCCCGCCCTCGCGCTACCGCGGCGAGGTCGCCTTCTGGCGCGAACTGACCGGCTGGCGCTTCAGCGACACCGACGCCCCCGAGTTCCAGCGACTGGACGGTGACGGGACCATGCGGATGCTCCTGCAACGCCTCGATGACGAGCCCCCGGGCGGCGCCGCCGAGGCGCACCTGGACCTGTCCTGCGACGATCGGTGGGTCGAGGCCGGCCGGCACCGGGAGCTGGGCGCCGTGCATTGCTACGACGGCGCCGGCTGGATCACTCTGGCCGACCCGACGGGGCGCCGATACTGCATCACCGGCCGGCCCGTGACGCACTGAGTATTGGCACTGAGCGGATCACCGTGATGACCGCGCCTCTTCTCGCGTTGAGTGCACCGCGTGCAGGACTTTCTGGGCGTTTTCCGCGGCAAGCGGTGCGGTCAGTGGAAAGCGGGACAGGAGGCGAGGAGGGCCCATTCCGC
>DASSTH010000525.1:0-8335 GCA_035708025.1 Nakamurella sp.
GGTGGCCCTCCGGGCGCGCCGGCGTTCGTGCTGGCGCACGGCTTCACCAACGACACCTCGTCACCGTCCACCCGCCGCGTCCTGCTGGCGTTCGCCCGGCACGGAGCGGTCCTGGCGCTGGACTTCCGCGGACACGGCCGCTCCGGGGGCCGCACGTCCGTCGGCCGCGACGAGACGATGGACCTGGACGCGGCCATCCGGCTGGCCCGGGCACGGCACGACCGCCGGCCGGTGGTGCTGGTCGGGTTCTCCATGGGCGGCGCGGTCGCCCTGCGACAGGCCGCCATCGGAGCCGATCGGCCCGATGCGGTGGTGGCGGTGTCGGCGCCGTCCCGCTGGTACATCCGGCACACCGGTCCGATGCGCCGGGTGCACTGGCTGCTGGAGCATCCGATCGGCCCGCTGGTGGGCCGGACGCTCGGCATCCGGCTCGGCGCACCCTGGTCGCAGGTGCCGCCGACGCCGCTGGAACTGATCAGCCGGATCGCGCCGATCCCCGTGCTGCTGGTGCACGGCACGGCGGACCGCTACTTCGGCGTCGACCAGGCACGGGCGCTGCGCCGCGCATCCGGTGGTGCCGCAGCACTGTGGATGGAGCCGGGGATGGGGCACGCGGAGTCCGGGACGTCGGCGGACCTGGTCGGTCGCATCGCGGCCTGGGCGGCATCCGCGGTCGGCGTCGGCTCGATGTCGGATCGCGGCGATGCCGTTCGTAGCAGGGATGAGGGCGGCGACCGGGCCGCCGGAGAGACGAAGGGCATGAGATGACCACGTACCTGATGGCGGTGTTCGGGCCGGCTGACATGAGCGAGTTCGGCAGCTACCCGGACCAGGAGACGATGGACCGGGCGATGGCGGACACCGGGGAGTTCAACCGGCGGCTGCAGGAGTCCGGCCACTTCGTGTTCGCGGGCGGCCTGGCGTCGGCGACGACCGCCACCGTCGTCGACGGCCAGGGCGACACGCCGATCTTCACCGACGGGCCGTACCTGGAGTCCAAGGAGCACCTCGCCGGCTTCTGGATCATCGAGGCGGCCGACCTGGACCAGGCGCTGGCGCTCGCCGCGGAGGGTTCGAAGGCCTGCCGGGGCACTGTTGAGGTGCGGCCGTTCCAGTGACGGCGGTCCGGGAGGCGATCACCCGCGCCCATCGGGAGGAATGGGCGTTGGTGGTCGCCGCCCTGACCAGGCGTTTCGGTGATCTGGACATCGGCGAGGAGGCGACGGCCGAGGCGTTCGCGACGGCCGTGGAGCGCTGGCCGGTGGACGGCATCCCGCCGAACCCCGGCGGATGGCTGCTAACCACCGCCAGCCGCAAGGCCATCGACCGGATCCGGCGCGAGAACAAGCGTCACGACAAGCAGAAGGCGGCGCTGATGCTGTTCGACGACGCGCCGCGCGAGCCGGCCGGCGGGCTGGACGACGACCGGCTCCGGCTGATGTTCACCTGCTGCCATCCGGCGCTGGCCATGGAGGCTCGGGTCGCGCTGACGCTCCGCATGATCGGCGGCCTGACGGTGCCCGAGATCGCCAGGGCCTTCCTGGTGCAGGAGGCCACCATGGGGCAGCGCATCACCCGGGCGAAGGCCAAGATCAAGGCCGCCCGCATCCCGTACCGGGTGCCCTCCGCGCAGGACCTGCCGGCCCGCGTCTCCGCGGTGCTCGCCGTGCTGTTCCTGATCTTCAACGAGGGATACCTGGCCAGCGGCCCGGATGCACCGCCGGTGCGTCACGACCTGACCGCGGAAGCGATCCGGCTGGCCCGGCTGATCCACCGCCTGATGCCCGAGGACGGCGAGGTCACCGGGCTGCTCGCCCTGATGCTGCTCACCGAGGCGCGGCGCACCACCCGGATCTCCGCCGACGGCGAGCTGGTCACCCTCGATCGGCAGGACCGCCGAGCCTGGGACTCCGGGCTGATCGCCGAGGGTCATCGGCTGGTCAGGGAGCGGCTGGCCGCCGGAGTCGCCCCGGGTCGCTACCAGATCCTGGCCGCGATCAACGCCGTGCACACCTTCGCCGGCGACCCGCGGGACACCGACTGGTCCCAGGTCGTCGCCCTCTATGACCAACTGGTCCGCATCGACCCCTCCCCGATCGTCGAGCTCAACCGGGCCGTCGCGGTGGCCGAACTCGACGGCCCGCAGGTGGCGCTGGCGATCGTGGACCGGTTGGCGGACCGGCTGGCGGGCTACCACGCCTTTCACGCCACCCGGGCGGACCTGCTGCGCCGCGCGGGCCGCGCGGACCAGTCGCGGGCGGCCTACGACCGGGCGATCCAGCTGGCCGGCAACTCCGCCGAGACCGCGTACCTGACCCGCCGCCGGGACGAGCTGCGCTAGGCCGGCAGGCACACTGGGGCGGTGCGCAAACTGATCGCCGCCCTGGTCGTGCTGGCGCTGTTGCTGGTCGGGGCCGACGTCGCCGGCCGGCTGATCGCGCAGCAGAAGGCGTCGCAGGCGTTGGCGGCGAGGCTGGACGGCGACTCCGATCCGTCCGTGCGCATCCACGGCTTCTCGTTCCTGTGGCAGGCGGTGCGCGGCGACTACGGGCATGTCACCGCCACCAGCAACGGCCTCACGCTCGGCCCGATCCACCAGGTCGACGCGCAGGTCGACCTGTACGACGCGGCCCTCCCGCTGTCCGACGCGCTGTCCGGCAACGTGGAACACCTGACGGCCCAGCGGGCCGACCTGCGCGCCGTCATCCCCGGGGACCAGCTCGCCGGCTTCCTGCAACAACCCGGGATGACCTTCGAATCGGCCGGTGACGGGATGGTCCGGGTGCACACCACCATCGCGATCTCCGGCCGCACGTTCCCGATCGTCGTGGACATCGACATCTCCGTCACCGACGACAAGCTCACGCTGTCCGCCCGGCCGATCTCGGCGGCCGGCGTGCAGGTACCCGCCCAGATCGCCGACGACCTGAAGAACCGGCTGACCACCGACAAGATCCCGCTGACCGCCCTGCCGTTCCCGCTGCAGTCGGCCGACGTGGCCGTGCAGAACGGCAACCTGGTGCTCACGGCATCCGCCACGAAGGTCGACGCCCAGCGGCTGAAATGGATAGCGGCCGGCTGAACCGGGCCGACACCGGCCCCGGATAACGACGTAGCTGGCGAGCGCGTGGTTAGGGTGGGCCGGTGGAGACCGTCTTCGTCGCGCTGCTGATCCTGGTGGCCCTGTTGATCGCCGGTTTCGCGGTGTACGGCGCCTACCGGCTGGCCCGCGGCGGGCGGTGACGGTGTCCGGCGACGACACCCGACCGCCCGACGGCACGGCACGGGCCTCCGGGGACGAGGCGGTCGCCGCCGCCGCCCGGCGCGCGCGGGGCACCCGGGATGTCAACATCGAATCCGTTCCGCCACTGCCGATCCCGGCCGACACGGCCAACGTCCGGCTCGGCCCGGAGATCAACCAGGCGTGCCTGTCGCTGCTGCCGCTGGTCGGGGTGTGGCGGGGCACCGGAATGTTCGGCAACGACCCGACGGACGGCCCCGCCCAGTTCGGCCAGCAGATCGTGGTCTCGCACGACGGCCGGCCGTTCCTGCGGTACGAGTCGGTGATGTGGTTGCTCTCGCCGGAAGGGCGGGTCAACGGCCCGGGATCCCGCGAGCTGGGCTGGTTCCGGCCACAGCCGGACGGATCGGTCGAGCTGCTGGTGGCGCACGCCGAGGGCCGCATCGAGGTGTTCTACGGACGGGCGCGCTCGGTGGCCAGCTGGGCGCTGTCCACCGACGGGATATGGCGCACCCCTTCGGCACCGCCGGTGATCGGCGCGACGCGGCTGTACGGGATCACCGCGGACGGCCGGCTGGCGTACGTCGAGGAGCGGGCGCACGAGGACATCGACCTGGCGCCGCACGCCTCCGCCGCCCTGGAGCGCATCGCCGGCTGACCGGTCCCGGAGTGCCCCAACGATCTGCTCCCCGGTTGACTCTCGCCGACCGTGCCGGCACCCGCCGCCGGCGGGCCGCGCTCAACCCTGCAGCGCCGCGGACACCACCTCGCGGGCCTCGGCCTGCACCTGGGCCAGGTGCTCCGGCCCGCGGAACGACTCGGCGTAGATCTTGTACACGTCCTCGGTGCCGGACGGGCGGGCGGCGAACCACGCGTTCTCCGTCACCACCTTCAGCCCCCCGATCGGGGCGTCGTTGCCCGGCGCCGTCACCAGCCGCGCGGCGATCGGCTCCCCGGCCAGCGTGTCCGCCCGCACGTCGTCCGGGGACAGCGCGGCCAGTCGCGCCTTCTGTTCCCGGGTGGCCGGGGCGTCCACCCGGGCGTAGGCCGGATTCCCGTACCGGGCAACGAGTTCCGCGTACCGCTCGCTCGGCGACTTGCCCGTCACCGCACGGATCTCACTGGCCAGCAGGTCCAGGATGATGCCATCCTTGTCGGTGGACCACACCCTTCCGCGGCGGCGCAGGAACGACCCGCCGGCGGATTCCTCGCCGCCGAAACCCACCGTGCCGTCCAGCAGTCCGGGCACGAACCACTTGAAGCCCACCGGGACCTCCAGCAGCGGCCGGCCCAGGCCCGCCACCACGCGGTCGATCATCGACGAGGAGACCAGGGTCTTGCCCACCGCCACGTCCTCGCCCCACCCGGGACGATGGGTGAACAAGTAGTCGATCGCCACCGCCAGGTAGTGGTTGGGGTTCATCAGCCCGGCGTCCGGAGTGACGATGCCGTGCCGGTCGGCGTCCGCATCGTTGCCGGTGGCGATGTCGTACTGATCCCGGCGCTCCACCAGGGAGGCCATCGCGTACGGGGACGAGCAGTCCATGCGGATCTTGCCGTCCCAGTCCAGGGTCATGAACGCCCACCGCGGGTCCACCGTGGTGTTGACCACCGTCAGGTCCAGACCCAGTCGGTCGGCGATCTCCCCCCAGTAGGCCACCGAGGCGCCGCCCAGCGGGTCCGCGCCGATGCGCAGCCCCGAGGAGGCGATGGCGTCGATGTCGACCACCGACTCCAGGTCGCCCACGTACGAACCGAGGAAGTCGTAGTAGCCGGTGGTGTCCGCGTGCTTGGCGTCCTGGTACGGGATCCGCCGCACACCGTCCAGCCCGGATTCCAGCAGGGCATTGGCACGCGCGGCGATCCATCCGGTGGCGTCGGTGTCGGTCGGCCCGCCATGCGGTGGGTTGTATTTGAAACCCCCGTCCTGGGGCGGGTTGTGGCTGGGGGTGACGACGATCCCGTCGGCCAGCCGGCCGGTGCGTGAGCGGTTGGCCTTCAAGATGGCGTGCGAGACCGCAGGAGTGGGGGTGTACCCGTCGTCGGAGTCCAGCATGACGGTGACGTCGTTGGCGGCCAGCACCTCCAGCGCGGTGGCCGTCGCGGGGGCGGACAGCGCGTGCGTGTCGGCGCCCAGGAACAGCGGTCCGTCGGTGCCTTGCGACGCCCGGTACTCGCAGATCGCCTGGGTGATCGCCAGGATGTGGTCCCGGTTGAACGCCCCGTCCAGGCTCGCTCCACGGTGCCCCGAGGTGCCGAACACCACCCGCTGGGCCGGGTCGGAGGGGTCGGGGTGGATGTCGTCGTAGGCCGCGAGCACCGCGTCGACGTCGATCAGGTCGCTGGGCTGGGCCGGCTGGCCGGCGCGCGGATCCATGGTGCTCATTGAACCCGACTCCGGCCGGATCGACACGGCGAGGGCACGCGGGTCAGGACGCCGGAACGCCGGTCAGCACCCGCAGGTCCGCGCCGTCCAGCCGGGCGTCCACCACCCCGTCCCCCGTCACCGACACCCGCAGGTCGCCTCCGGCCACCCGCAGGCCCGACACCGCCATGCCACCGATGCGAGAGGTCGGCCGCACCCGCACCAGCCCGCGCGGCGCATCCGGCTCGATCCCCAGCATCGCCTGTGCATCACCACCGCGGCCGCCGCCGCCCAGGCCTGCGGCCGGCAGGAGGCCGGATACGGCACCGGCACCGCGATGTCGCCGGCGTCGAAACCGCCGTACAGCTCGGGCAGCCGGCCGCCGAACGCGGCCCCGGCGGTGAGCAGGCCCTCCGCGAGCACGGCGGCCTGGTCGGCGAACCCCGCCCGGTTCAGGCCGAGCACCGCGATCGCGGTGTCGTGCGGCCACACCGAGCCGCAGTGGTAGCTCAGCGGCGAATAACCACCGGTCGCCGAACTCATGGTGCGCAAGCCGAATCCGCTGGACATGGTGCGGTGCACCAGACGCTCGGCGATCAGCTCCGCCTCCGCAGGTGTGAGCATCCCGGAGGACAGCAGGTGCCCCATGTTGGAGGCCGGCGCATCCACCGGCCGCTTGTCCCCGTCCAGGGCCAGCGCCGGGTAGGCCCCCAGGTCGTCGGCCACCCAGAACCGGTCGCGGAACCGGGTGGCCACCCGCTCCGCGTAGGACCGCCAACGATCCGCCCCGGGGCGCCCGAAGGCGTCCAGTAGATCGGCCCCGGCCACGGCGGCCTCGTGCGCGTAACCCTGCACCTCGGCCAGCGCCACCGGGCCGGCCGCGATCCGCCCGTCGGCGAACCGGATCGAGTCTGCCGAGTCCTTCCAACCCTGGTTCGCCAACCCGCGTCCGGACCTGTCGATGTACTCCAGGAACCCGTCGCCGTCGGTGTCCCCGTAGTCGGACATCCATTGCAGCGCACGCTCAGCGGTCGGCAGCAACTCCGCGACCACGGCATCCGGCAGGCCCCACCGCCAGGCATCCGCCAACAGACACACCCACAGCGGGGTGGCATCGACCGTGCCGTAATACACCGGGGGCAATGCCATGTCGCCGTGCAGGGCCTGCGCCCGGCGCAGTTCGTGCAGGATCTTGCCCGGTTCCTCGGCGGTCTCCGGGTCCACCCGGACGCCCTGCCGGCCGGCGAGGGTGCGCAGCGTTCCCTCCGCGATGCCCGTGCCCAGCGGCAGCAGCATCCGCGCGGCCCAGATGGCGTCCCGGCCGAACAGGGTCAGGTACCACGGCGCCCCGGCTGCCAGGAACTGGTCCTGCGGCCGGTCCACCGTCGACATCCGGAGCGCGGCAAGATCTTCCACCGCACGGGTGACGAACCGCGCCAGCCGCCGGTCGTCCGCGCTGATCGAGGGCGACGCGAACGGTACCGGACCGGCCGCCGGCACCACCACCGCGTCCGGGTCCGCCACCCGTACCGTCCACCCGACCTCGGCCAGTCCACGAGCCGGGACCACCACGTCCCACAGCAGGCGGCCACCGGTATTGGTGGCATCGCAACGGGCACCAGGGGCGTGCACCGTGGCCTCCAGCCGGGTCTCGCGCAGCACGAACCCGTCCTGGTCGGCGCGGAAGGGCACCGGGTCACCGGCCCGGCCCGCCTTCACCGCCTCAACCTGGGCCAGGTCCGCGGCCAGCGACAGTTCCACGGTGGTGCTGACCGGGCCGGTGGTCACGTTGGCCAGCCGGATGGTCTCCGCATACCCGGTGGGTTGCGTCACCCGGGTGCGTCGGACCCAGACGGTCGGGTCCGGGATGTCGTCACCCAGCGCGCGCACCACCCCGATGAACTCGGCGGTGTCCGCGCCCGGCGAGGCGGCGGTGACCGGCTCGGGCTCAGCCCCGCTCACGGTCAGTTCCGCGCGGGAGATCACCCGGACGTCCGCCACGAACGCGCCCTGTGCGCCGGTCGGTCGCACCTGGCCGTCGGGTGCGGAGAGCACCGCCGTCGGCGAGGTCACACAGGTGACCAGGTCGTGCACCAGCGGTTGCCAGGGCATGTGTCTCCCTTCCGCACGCCGGCTGTCCTTTTTGCCCGACTCCACGGGCCCGAGACGCAACCGTAACCATCCCTCCGGCCACTGGCGTCTTGACACCCGTGTGTGACCGGGACAACACTACGTCCATCATTGGAACGTTCCAAGTCCCGGCGACGGCAAAATTTGATCGATCCAAGACTTTCTGCCGGCCGCGCTGACCACCGGATCGATCGTCCTGCCAGGAGGTCGACGGGGCAGTCCGAGGACGGCACCGGAGAGGAGCGCGGGAATGCCCGGATCGGGCGACAGCCGGTCCCCTGGGAATCGCGGTCGCGCCACCCTGGGCTCCGTCGCGGCCCGCGCCGGAGTGTCGCCGCAGACCGTCTCCAACGTGCTCAATGCGCCACACCTGGTGCGTTCGGACACCGCCGAGCGGGTGCGGGACGCCGTGCGCGAACTGGGGTACCGCCCGCACCGGGCCGCCCGCCAGTTGCGCACCCGCCGATCGCATGTGTTGGGCCTGCGGGTGGAGGCGGCTCCGGGGGACGGCGTCTTCGACAGGTTCCTGCACGCCCTGACCGATGCCGCTGCCGAACGCGACTACCGGATCATGCTGTACACCGCCCGGGGCGACGAGG
>DASSTH010000526.1:0-4425 GCA_035708025.1 Nakamurella sp.
CGATCAGGATGCGGCGACGGCGGCCGGGGTGCAAGCCACCCGCACGCTGCTGGCCCGGGCCGGGCTGGCGCGCTCATGACGGACTTGGTGGTGCCCGACCGGGCGGGGGCGTGGGCCGAAAAGTCGCACCTCGTTCGCGGCGGTGCAACCGTGACCTGCGCAAACACCGGCCGCCCCGTCATCGAGGTGCGACTTCCTACCGCGGCCCGGCGGGGTGCCGGCACGATGGCTAGCCGAGACGGCGATGCCGTGAGGGTGGCGGACCGGGCGGAGGAGTGGGTCGAAAAGTCGCACCTCGTTCGCGCTGGTTCACCGGTGACCTGCGCAAACACCGGCCGGCCCGTCATCGAGGTGCGATTTCCTACCGCGACCCGGCGGCACCGGGTGTCGGTGCGCCCGAGCGGGAGCCGGATGCCCGCCGGCTCTCGCGCTCTGCTGGAACCGGTGCGCGGATGACGGATCTAGTGGTGGTGGCCGACCGGGCGCTGATCGGCGGCGGCTTCCGTCCGGCGGTGCTGCAGGTGACCGGCGGCCGGATCGCCACCGTGCAGCCACCGGGATCCCCGCTGCCGGACGGCGCCGCGGTGCTCCGGCTGGCCGAGGACGAGGTGCTGCTGCCCGGCCTGGTGGACACCCACGTGCACGTCAACGAGCCGGGCCGCACCCACTGGGAGGGATTCGCGACGGCGACCCGGGCGGCGGCCGCGGGCGGTGTGACGACCATCCTGGACATGCCGCTGAACGCCATCCCGCCCACGCTGGACCCCGATGCGCTGGCCGTGAAGCGCCGGGCCGCCACCGGAGAGGTGTTCACCGACGTCGGCTTCCTGGGTGGCGTGGTGCCGGGAGACCCCGGCCGGCTGGCCGCGCTGGCCGCCGCCGGCGTGTACGGGTTCAAGTGCTTCCTGCTGCCGTCCGGGGTGCCGGAGTTCCCACCGGTCGGCGACGCGGGACTGCCGGCGGCGATGACGGAGATCGCGCGGCTGGACTCGCTGCTGATGGTGCACGCGGAGGATGCGGACACCATCGCCGAGGCCCCGCCGGCCTCCGGCGGCCGGTACTCGGACTACCTGGCGTCCCGGCCCGCCGAGGCCGAGGCGGTCGCGGTGGGGCAGGTCGCCCGCGCGGCGGCCCGCACCGGTGCCCGGGCCCACATCGTGCACCTGTCCAGCGCCGCCGGGGTGGCGGTGCTGCGGGCCGCGCAGCGCGCCGGGGTGCGGCTCACCGCCGAGACCTGCCCGCACTACCTGGCGCTGGATCCGGCCAACATCCCGGACGGGGCGACCGAGTTCAAGTGCTGCCCGCCGATCCGGGGCGGGGCGGACGCCGATGCGCTCTGGCAGGCGCTGGCCGACGGCGTGATCACCGCGGTGGTCAGCGATCACTCGCCGTGCCCGCCGGCCATGAAGGCGCTGGCCACCGGCGACTTCGCCGCCGCCTGGGGCGGGGTCTCCTCGATCCAGCTGGGGCTGCCGGTGATGTGGACCGCGGCGCAGCGCCGGGGCGTGCCGTTACAGGACGTGGTGCGCTGGATGTCCGCCGGCCCGGCCGACCTGGTCCGGATGGCCGGCAAGGGACGCATCCAGGCCGGGGCGGACGCCGACCTGGTGGTGTTCGCCCCGGACCAGCGTCACCGAGTGCTGGCCGGCGAACTGCGGCAGCGGCACTACCTGACGCCCTACAACGGCACCGAACTGACTGGCGTGGTGCGGTCGGTGCTGCTGGCGGGCCGGCCGGTGACGGACACTCCGGCCGGCCGGCTGCTGTCCAGGGAGGACCGATGACGTCGTCCGACCCGGGGGCTGCCCGGCTGCTGTCCAGGGAGGACCGATGACGTCGTCCGACCCGCGGCCCGCTCCGCTGCAGGACCTCGCATCCCGCGCGCTGGGCGGCTCGGTGATGTGGGCCAGCGACGAACTGTTCGCGCCCCGGGAGAACCTGATCAACCCGGCGCCGCCGGCGTTCGACCCGGCGACCTTCTCCGGCAAGGGCAAGGTGTACGACGGCTGGGAGTCCCGCCGCCGCCGCACACCCGGCAACGACGCGGCGATCATCCGGCTCGGTGCCCCCGGGAGCATCACCACGGTGGTGGTGGACACCGCGTACTTCGCCGGCAACTACCCGCCCGAGGTCTCGGTGGAGGGCCTGGCGGCAGAGGGGTATCCGCCGGCCGAGGAACTGCTCGGAGGCCCCTGGCAGGCGCTGGTGGCGCGCTCGGCCGTCGCCGGGAACGCCCAGACCGAGTTCCCCGTCACCGACCCCCACCGGTACACCCACGTGCGGCTGTCCATCTACCCGGACGGCGGGGTGGCCCGGCTGCGGGTGCTGGGCACCGTGATCCCGGATCCGGCGCTGCTCACCGGAACCGTCGACCTGGCGGCTGCCGAGAATGGCGGCGCGGTGGTGGACTGCTCGGACGCGTTCTACGGGTCCCCGGCCCGGCTGCTGATGCCCGACCGGGCCAGGACCATGGGGGAGGGCTGGGAGAACGCCCGGCGCCGGGGCGGCGGCAACGACCACGTGACGATCGCACTGGCCGGCGGCGGCATTCCGCGACGGATCGAACTGGACACCTCCTACTTCGTGGGGAACGCGCCCGGCGAGGCGATGGTCAGCGGGGTCGACGCTCGGGTGGCGGACCCGGCCGATCCGGCTGCCTGGTTCCCGTTGCTGCCCCGCCGGCCCCTGGTGCCCGACACCCGGCACCTGCTGCCGCTGGCCGGCGACCGCGCGGTGACCCATGTGCGGGCCGATGTCTATCCCGACGGGGGCATGGCGCGGCTGCGGGTGTTCGGCGAGCTGGACGCGGACGGCCGGGCCGCCGTGGCGGTGCGGTGGTGGAACTCGCTGCCCGAGCCCGCGCTGCTGGCGTGCTGCGCCGGGCGCTGGGACATCGCGGGCGGGCAAGCGGCGGGGTGGGCGGCCGACCGGCCGGTCACCGACCCAGGCCGGCTGCCGCCGACGGTACGCGCGGCGCTCCTCGGGTACTGACCGATCGGCACCCCAGGATGACACGCAAGGGAGGCGGCGCATGACAGCCGACGTCCAGGTAGCGCCCAGCGAGATGGACGGCGCGCGCACCATCCTCACCGACGAGGCGCTGGCGTTCGTCGCGGACCTGCACCGCCGGTTCGGGGCTCGCCGCGAGGAGCTGCTGGCCGCGCGGCAGCGCCGGCGGTCCGAGATCGCCGGAGGCGCACGGCTGGACTTCCTGCCCGAGACCGCCGACATCCGCTCCGGCGACTGGACTGTCGCGGCCAACCCGGCCGCGCTGGCGGACCGCCGGGTGGAGATCACCGGTCCCACGGACGCCAAGATGGCGATCAACGCGCTGAACTCCGGTGCCCGGGTGTGGCTGGCCGACTTCGAGGATGCCAACTCGCCGACCTGGGACAACATGATCGGCGGTCAGGTGAGCCTGTACCGGGCGATCCGCGGCCAGCTGGAGTACACCTCACCGGAAGGCAAGCAGTACCGGGTACGCCAGGACGGCGCACTCCCGGTGATCCTGCCGCGGCCCCGCGGCTGGCACCTGCCGGAGGCCCACTTCCGGGTGGACGGCGTTGAGATCGCCGGTGCTCTGGTCGATTTCGGGTTGTTCTTCTTCCACAACGCGGTACAGCTGGAGCGCACCGGCCGCGGGCCGTTCTTCTACCTGCCCAAGCTGCAGAGTCACCTCGAGGCGCGGTTGTGGAACGACATCTTCGGGCATGCGGAGTCGGTAGTCGGCCTGCCCTATGGGTCGGTGCGGGCCACCGTGCTGATCGAGACCATCACCGCGGCGTTCGAGATGGACGAGATCCTGTACGAACTGCGCGATCACGCCAGCGGGCTGAATGCCGGCCGGTGGGACTACCTGTTCTCGATCATCAAGACCTTCCGCGACGCCGGCCCGGGGTTCGTGCTGCCGGACCGCAATGCGGTGACGATGACGGCCCCGTTCATGCGCGCCTACACCGAACTGCTGGTCGCCACCTGCCACCGCCGGGAGGCGTTCGCGATGGGCGGCATGGCCGCGTTCATCCCCAGCCGGCGTGATCCGGAGCTGAACGCGGCGGCGCTGTCGAAGGTGCGCGCGGACAAGGAACGCGAGGCCGCCGACGGGTTCGACGGGTCCTGGGTGGCGCACCCCGACTTGGTGCCGGTGTGCGCCGAGGTGTTCGACGCGGTGCTGGGGGAGCGGCCCAACCAGGTCGGGCGGCGTCGCCCGGATGTGCACGTCACCGCCGACGACCTGCTGAACGTGGCCGCCACTCCCGGTGGGGCCACCCGGGCCGGACTGGACAACGCGGTGGCGGTGGGCATCCGGTACATCGCCGCCTGGCTGGCCGGCAACGGGGCGGCCGGCATCTTCAACCTGATGGAGGATGCTGCCACCGCGGAGATCTCCCGGTCTCAGGTGTGGCAATGGGTGCACAACGGCGT